>JAFULM010000051.1 GCA_017483185.1 Prevotella sp.
AACTTGCCAGAATCTTATAGTCAAATGCTGATCGCTTACTCATGAGTGCAAAGGTAATGCTTCTTATAAACATTTAAGCATTAAACAAGAAAATATAGACCTATACTACAAAAATAAGCCACGGATATTTGCAACTGTGCCATAAAAAATGTTTGTTTGTTACGCTTACGCTCTCGCTAGGCGGTTATCTATACAAAGAAGAGCTGCCCTCGGGTTTTAATATAAAAAGGATGGAAGATATAAGCACACTTCGCAGTAAAATTAAAATGATGCGAACTCATTCTGACCTATATGATGTTCTGAATGAGATAAAGAAGCTCCATGCCGAAACAGAAAGCATCACTTTCTATCCAATCAACGGAAGCAACTTTGACTATTATATTAATGCCAAAACGTATAGGAACCAGTATTATAAGGAATTTGACATCAGGAAAAAATACAATGACGGCAAAAGGCATATCATAGCCCCCCTATATGGGACTGAAGGATATCCAAAAGGCAATATCGTTGATGCTTCAACTCGTATATTCTCCATATAATAATGTGAATGGCTTCGTACAAGGGCGTTGTATCGTGCAGAATGCCTATCCGCATGTATTCCAGAATTTGACATGCCCTCCTTACGGCATCTGAAACCTTTTTTCATGTTTTATTCGTCTATTCCGCATAATTTCCTTAATTTTGCATCTGAATTTTAAAATTTTATATCAATTGATAGAGAAACATATTGTATTGGAGGACATTGACCCCGTGGTGTTCTACGGAGTGAATAATGTCCACCTGCAGATGATAAGGGCACTTTACCCTAAATTGAGGATCGTGGCGCGCGACAACGTGATGCGTGTGCTCGGCGACGAAGAACAGATGTGTGCTTTAGAGGAAAGTGCGGAAAAGATGCGCCGTCATATCATGAAATTCAATACTCTCAAGGAAGAAGACATTTTGAATATCGTCAAAGGTGAGCGAACCAACGATGAATATCCGGACGGCGTGGTGGTCTATAATATCTCCGGGCGACCGATAAAGGCGCGTGGCGAAAACCAGCAGAAACTGATTGACGCATACAACAACAACGACATGATATTTGCCGTAGGACCGGCAGGCACGGGAAAGACATATCTTAGTATCGCCTTAGCCGTGAAAGCGCTGAAAGAGAAGACCATCAGAAAGATCATATTGAGTCGCCCGGCAGTGGAAGCCGGTGAAAAACTCGGGTTTCTCCCCGGTGACATGAAAGACAAGATTGACCCCTATCTACAACCTCTGTATGATGCATTGGAAGACATGTTGCCGGCTGTGAAACTACAGGACATGATGGAAAAGCATGTCATACAGATAGCTCCACTGGCATTTATGCGAGGACGGACACTCAGCGACGCGGTCGTCATATTGGATGAGGCACAAAACACGACACCTGCTCAGATAAGGATGTTTCTGACCCGTATGGGATGGAACACCAAAATGATAATCACAGGAGATATGACACAAATCGACTTACCAAGAGAACAGAAGAGCGGTCTTGTGGAAGCATTGAACATATTGAGCGACATCGAGGGCATTGGTATCGTCCGGCTCAACAAGAAAGACATCGTCCGCCACAAACTGGTAACAAGGATTGTCAATGCGTATGAGGCGTTTGACAAGAAACCGAAGGAATAAAATTTATTGTTCGCGAACATTATTATAAAATATATAAAACGATCATAAGATGAAAGCATTAACAAGAACTGATTTCAACTTTGAAGGACAGAAGAGTGTTTATCACGGCAAAGTGCGTGATGTCTATGACATCAATGACGACCTGATGGTCATGGTTGCGACAGACCGAATATCGGCATTCGACGTCATCCTGCCCAAAGGTATCCCGTTTAAAGGTCAAGTGCTCAACCAGATTGCAGCCAAATTTCTGGATGCCACGAATGACATCTGTCCTAACTGGAAATTGGCAACTCCGGACCCAATGGTCACTGTGGGGCTGAAGTGTGAGGGCTTTCGCGTGGAGATGATAATCCGCTCCATACTGACCGGTTCGGCATGGCGTGAGTATCAGAAGGGATGTCGCGAAATCTGTGGCGTGAAACTTCCTGAAGGCATGCGTGAAAACGAACGTTTCCCGGAGCCTATCATAACTCCGACAACAAAAGCCGACGAGGGACACGACCTGAACATATCAAAGGAGGAAATCATCAGTCAAGGCATTGTCAGTGCGGAAGACTATGAGATAATGGAGGATTACACGAGAAAGCTCTTTAAGCGCGGCCAGGAAATCGCAGCACGTCAGGGACTTATCCTCGTAGACACGAAGTATGAATTCGGAAAGCGTGACGGCAAGGTCTATCTCATTGACGAAATCCACACACCGGACTCAAGCCGTTACTTCTACGCCGAAGGTTACGATGAGAAGTTTGCCAAAGGAGAACCGCAGAAGCAGTTGTCCAAGGAGTTTGTGCGACAGTGGCTCATCGAACACGATTTCATGAACGAGCCGGGGCAGACCATGCCGGAGATTACGGATGAGTATGCTGAAAGCGTAAGCGAGCGTTACATCGAATTATACGAGCACATCACCGGAACAAAGTTTGACAAGGCTACAGAAGACGGTGATATCGCCGCACGTATCGAAAAGAACGTGAACGAATATCTCGCAAGCAGAAAGTAACGAAAAATGTCCGTACTGTCATAGGAAAGAGGCAACATTGATTTTTCCCGAAAAACATGTATAAGCAGGAAGAGATAAAACCATACGAGCAGGATATGGAAAAAGGTGAGCAAGTGGAGATGATGTTTGACAACATCGCCCCCACTTACGACACCTTAAACCATCGTTTGTCGTGGAATATAGACAAGGGATGGCGTCACAAGGCCATACGCCAGCTCGCTCCATACAGTCCAAAGACCATTCTTGACATTGCCACCGGTACCGGTGATTTTGCCATAATGCAGGCTGAAATATTGCATCCTGAAAAGATTTTGGGTGTGGATATCAGCATGGGAATGATGGATATCGGACGCCGCAAAGTCACTGAACGAAGGCTTGACGGCATAATCTCTTTCTCACGGGAAGACTGCATGAAGTTGTCTTTTGCCGACGAGTCGTTTGATGCTGTGACAGCCGCATTCGGGATTCGCAATTTCCAAAACCTGGATGCCGGATTGCGAGAGATGTGTCGAGTGTTGAAGCGAGGGGGACACCTGAGCATTGTCGAACTTACGACACCGGTTGGTTTCCCCATGAAACAATTGTTTCACATCTATTCGCATACAGTGCTCCCCGTTTACGGCCGATTGATATCAAAGGACAACAGCGCTTATAGTTACCTCACGGCCACAATGGAAGCGTTTCCTCAAGGCGAGCGTATGGTTGAAATATTGAAGAATGCGGGGTTCCGAGAAGCCTCATTCAAACGCCTCACGTTCGGTATCTGCACAATGTATTTTGCAACAAAATAGAAAGGTATATTTAAAATATGGACAAATACGGTTTAATAGGTTATCCGCTCGGTCACTCTTTCTCCATAAGCTACTTCAATCAGAAGTTTATTGACGAGGGAATCGACGCCCAGTATGAGAATTTTGAGATACAGACAATTGAAGCTCTGCTCGAGGTGCTCAGTTCCAATCCTAACCTGAGAGGACTCAATGTGACCATACCTTACAAGCAAAAGGTCATCTCCTATCTTGACTCTATAAGTCCGGAGGCACGTGCCATTGGAGCTGTAAACGTCATACGCGTGGACCATGACGGCAATCGAACAATACTGAAAGGTTACAATTCGGATGTCATCGGTTTCACACAAAGCATCGAACCTATGCTTGAGAAGTGGCACAAAAAGGCTCTAATCTTAGGAACTGGCGGTGCTTCAAAAGCCATTGACTATGGACTCAAAGCTCTTGGTCTCGAAACCGTATTTGTGAGCCGCTTCAAACGCCCCGGTACTGTATTATATAAGGATGTTACGCCTGAGGTCATAAAGGAATACAACGTGATTGTCAACTGCACACCTTGCGGCATGTATCCACATACAGAAGAGTGCCCCGAGCTGCCCTATGAGGCGATGGATAATCACACAATTCTTTATGATCTCATCTATAACCCCGACGAGACTCTCTTTATGAAAAAAGGTAAAGTCCACGGGGCAAATACGAAAAACGGTCTTGAAATGTTATTGTTGCAGGCATTCGCCAGTTGGGAGTTTTGGAATGGCAAGAATATCGAACAACAGACACCCATTTCGCCTACCGCGGAATAACAACTAATAGCAATAAATACGACCTCTAAAAAAATTGCGAACAGATTACAGAGAGAAACCGCAGGCAACATAAATTCAATATTTACAGAATAAAATCATGGACAAGAACAATCGTTATATGATGCGCGGCGTGAGTGCTGCCAAAGAGGATGTGCATAATGCAATCAAGAATATAGACAAGGGTATATTCCCACAAGCCTTTTGCAAGATTATCCCGGACATTCTGGGAGGTGATCCTGAGTATTGCAACATAATGCATGCAGATGGCGCCGGCACAAAGTCATCGCTCGCATACATGTACTGGAAAGAAACCGGCGACCTGAGCGTATGGAAAGGTATTGCTCAGGATGCACTCATAATGAACACGGACGACCTGCTGTGCGTGGGAGCGGTGGATAACATTCTCGTTTCAAGCACAATCGGACGCAACAAGATGCTGGTGCCGGGTGAAGTAATATCTGCAATCATAAACGGCACGGACGAACTACTGTCACAGATGCGAGACATGGGCATCGGCATATATGCCACCGGAGGCGAGACCGCAGATGTGGGAGATTTGGTACGTACCATAATTGTAGACTCTACCGTGACATGCCGTATGAAGCGCAGCGATGTCATTGACAATGCCAATATCCGCCCCGGTGATGTTATCGTAGGACTGTCATCTTGCGGCCAGGCAACCTATGAGGAGCGCTACAACGGCGGCATGGGCAGCAACGGATTGACCAGCGCCCGTCATGATGTCTTTGCAAAATATCTGGCTGAGAAATATCCGGAAAGCTATGACCATGCCGTTCCAGAGGAACTGGTTTACAGTGGCAACTATCACTTGGATGACCCCGTGGAAGAAACACCCCTTACAGCAGGACAGCTTGTGCTATCCCCTACCCGCACTTATGCCCCTGTAATAAAGCGTATTCTCGATGAGTTGCGTCCGGAAATCCACGGTATGGTCCATTGCACGGGAGGAGCCCAGACAAAGGTTCTTCATTTTGTTGGAGACAACTGCCGCGTCATAAAAGATAACATGTTCCCCGTTCCACCTCTCTTCAAAATAATCAGAGAGCAGAGTGGAACAGATTGGAAAGAGATGTACAAGGTTTTCAATATGGGCCATCGTATGGAGATTTATGTTCGTCCGGAGATAGCTGATGCCGTCATGAAAATCAGCCGCAGCTTCAATATTGATGCTCGTATCATAGGTCACATTGAGGAAGGCAAAAAGAGTCTTACTATCAAATCTGAATTTGGAACTTTTGAATATTGAAACAGACACAACAATGACACATATTCCGACCTTTGGAACACTTTGAGAAAAGTACAGCTATTTTTATGAACAAACACGGGAAACATCCCCGTATCACCAGCAGAAGCGTAAGAAGTCATTCCACTAATACGTTACGACAGTGATATAGGAATGTTTCCTTTTTTAGGAAATACAGAAGAACTCCCTTTTTAAGGCAATCGGAAAGTCTTTAGGAAAGTCTTTTATTGTAATAAAAGCTCCTTTTTACTTGAAAGACAACGGTTTATCGAATAAAAGATGTAATTTTGCAGTCCGAGAAGCCTTATTATTGTGCAGCCGCAACGGTCTCATTACAAATCAAGGCAACAGTGAGATAACATTCTAAACCAAACATAGAACAACATTTTATGCCAGAGAACAATAGTATATTGGAAAAATTGGACGGCCTGGAAAGCCGATACGAAGAAGTCGCAACACTTATCACCGCCCCCAATGTCATTGGCGACCAGGAGCGTTACGTCAAACTCACACGTGAATACAAAGACCTCGGCGACATCATGGATGCCAGAAGGCGCTATATCAGTTGTCTCAATTCCATAAAGGAAGCAAAGGATATCCTCGCCAATGAGACTGATCCGGAGATGAAGGAAATGGCACGTGAGGAATTGATTGAGAACGAAAATCTCCAGCCAAAACTGGAAGAGGAAATCAAGATTGCCCTTGTTCCCAAAGACCCGGAAGATGCCAAGAACGTCCAAATGGAGATAAGGGCCGGAACGGGAGGTGACGAAGCCGCGCTGTTTGCCGGCGACTTGTTCCAAATGTATAAGAGATTTTGCGATTCCAAGGGATGGACACTTTCCATAACAAGTGTCAGCGAAGGTGCTGTCGGAGGTTTCAAGGAAATCGACTTTGCCGTCAGCGGAGATAATGTTTATGGCATATTAAAATATGAATCAGGCGTACACCGTGTCCAGCGTGTGCCTGTGACAGAGTCAAACGGACGTATGCAGACTTCTGCCGCCACCGTTGCCGTTCTTCCGGAAGCCGACAAATTCGAGGTAAGTATCAATGAAGGTGAGATAAAATGGGATACCTTCCGCAGCTCCGGAGCCGGTGGTCAGAATGTGAACAAAGTCGAATCCGGAGTCAGACTGCGCTATATGTGGAAAAACCCCAATACCGGAGAAACCGAAGAAATACTTATCGAATGTACCGAGACACGTGACCAGCCAAAGAATAAGGAGCGTGCCCTATCCCGTTTGCGCACTTTCATCTACGATAAAGAACACCAAAAGTATGTCGATGATATCGCCAATCGTCGCAAAACGCTTGTTTCCTCCGGTGACCGCAGTGCAAAAATCAGAACATATAATTTTCCCCAAGGACGTGTGACTGACCATCGTATAGGTTATACAACCCACGACCTGCAAGGTTTTCTCGGTGGCAATATCCAGGACATGATTGACGCGCTGACCGTTGCGGAAAACGCGGAGAGAATGAAAGAAAGCGAACTATAAAGGCAAATACCGACAAACAATAGAACAATGAATAGAAAAGAACTGATAGAGCAGATAAGAAGCAAGAAAAGTTTCCTCTGTGTAGGTCTCGATACAGACCTAAAAAAAATCCCCCAGCACCTTCACACTTGTGAAGACCCGATATTTGAATTCAATAAAGCTATCATTGATGCCACGGCTCCTTACTGCGTGTCATACAAACCCAATCTTGCTTTTTATGAAGCATTTGGCGTGAAAGGTATGATTTCCTTTGAAAAAACGATTCATTATCTGAAAACAAATTATCCCAAACACTTCATCATTGCCGACGCAAAACGTGGTGATATAGGAAACACTTCCGCCATGTATGCCCGCACTTTCTTTGACGAATATGATATCGACGCACTGACCGTTGCTCCATATATGGGTGAAGACAGTGTGGTGCCGTTTCTCAATTATAAGGACAAATGGGTCATTCTTTTGGCCTTGACAAGCAATAAAGGAAGTCACGACTTCCAGATGACAACAGACACCAACGGCGAACGATTGTTTGAAAAGGTGTTGCGTACAAGCCAACAATGGGGTAATGAAGACAATATGATGTATGTTGTCGGAGCCACACAGGGCGAAATGTTCAAAGATATACGCAAGGTTGCGCCCAACCATTTCCTACTTGTCCCCGGCGTAGGTGCCCAAGGAGGAAGTCTGCAAGAGGTTTGCCGTTACGGTATGACTGAAGACTGCGGACTTTTGGTCAACAGTAGTCGTGGAATAATATATGCGTCATCAGGCGAGGATTTTGCAGAAGTTGCCGCACATAAGGCTGCCGAACTTCAGAAAGAAATGGGAAAGGAATTGGAGAAAATCTTGTAAAACACCAGTTCTGAACAAGAACAATAAATCATAAAGAGGTCGGAAACGCAAACTTATGCCGATATAGCAATTTAGATACCGTCGCATGAGTCTGCCTTTCCGATTTTTTTTAGAATTTCAAATCTGCACTGAACGCGACAACACTGATTGTGTAGTACGGCAGATGCGCATCATGAAACGAATAAATTGCAAAGGGCTGTAAAATGAATGATACGAAAATAATCAACGACCCGGTTTTCGGATTTATTAAGATACCACGCGGGCTGCTGCTTGACATTGTGGATCATCCGCTCATGCAGCGTCTCACGCGAATCAACCAACTGGGTCTTGCCTCTGTGGTATATCCCGGAGCACGTCACACCCGTTTCCAACATTCCGTCGGAGCATTCCACTTGATGAGCGAGGCAATACTGACTCTTCAACAGAAAGGCCATTTCATATTTGACAGCGAAGCCGAAGCTGTCGAAGCGGCCATACTCATGCACGACATTGGCCACGGTCCGTTCAGCCACGTTTTGGAACATACGTTGATCAACGGAATATCTCATGAGGATATATCCCTGCTCATGATGGAACGCATCAACCAGGATCTTGGCAACCAACTCGGATTGGCCTTGAAGATATTCAAAGACGAATATCCCAAACATTTCCTACATCAGCTCATCAGCAGTCAACTCGACATGGACCGCTTGGACTATCTTAGACGCGATTCATTCTATACCGGGGTTACGGAAGGAAACATCGGCAGTGCACGGATAATAAAGATGCTCAATGTCATAGACGACCGCCTGATGGTCGACTCCAAGGGCATTTATTCGATTGAAAACTATCTTACGTCACGCCGTCTGATGTATTGGCAAGTCTATCTGCACAAGACAGCTGTCGCATTTGAAAATGTATTAGTCAATATGCTCACTCGTGCAAAGGAACTCACACGGCGTGGTGAATCGCTTTTTGCAACCCCGGCACTATCCTATTTTCTCCATAACAGTGTAGACAAGACTTGGTTTGATACTCACCCCGAGGCACTACAAATGTATGCGGAGTTGGATGACAACGACATTTGGAGTTCTATCAAAGTGTGGATGCACCACGACGATAGGATTTTGTCGACACTTGCCCGAGATATGGCATGCCGTAAGATTTTCAAAGTCGAAGTCCACGACTATCCCATAGACGACAATTATATCGCTGACATACGCCGTGAAATAGCACAGAGCATGGGAGTGAACGAAGATGAGGCCCGCTATATGATGGGTGTCAAGACCATCCAGAAAGACATGTATGATCCGGAAAACGAAACCATATCCATCCTCTACAAAGATGGCACGGTCAAAGACATATCGCAAGCGTCCGAGCTATTCAATATGCAGCTGTTGTCTAAAAAGATAAAGAAACACTATCTGTGTTATCAGCAAATAATTCAAGAAAAAGACAAAAGAGGTAGATTGTAAGAATCTAAAAGATGACACAAAACTTCGATTAACAACGGCTTCCTCTGGGGAAGCCGTTGTCATTTCTGCTTTCCTCCGCATCCACATCTGTGGAGTGATAATTCGATTAATACCCTCATTAGCCCCTTAAAGACTTCCGAATTAGGTTGGCACATCGTTCACAACCAACGACAGATATTGGTGCTTCGAACGGACGGTGTAACGGCAGGGACACGGAAACGTCAGAATAATATCAAATTTTTAACATTTCACTTTTCTCCAAAATCGAGACAAAAACGCCGCGATTTTAACATTGCCATGTTGTTTTCCAATCAAAAAAAATTGAAGGCTGAGCAATAAGGGCCTTATTGCATCACAACGAGCACGCCATTGGTCTGCAACGGGCACGCCGTCGCAATGCAACGAGCGCCCCGTTGCGATGCAATAAGGCCCTCACGGCAAGACGCAGAATATTTAGAAATTTTTCAATATTACACATTCAGTTGATATTCAGCATGTTATGAAAACCGGCGAAAAATCGCAAAATTTGGCCCGAGAATAGGATTCCTCCGAATGATGAACGTTTTGAGAGGCATTTGTAAAAATTGTTCTGAGTTTTTAACACTTTATCCCTGACCCCGATTTCATCCGACATGTCACTCCAAATGTCGGGTGAACCTTATATTAACCTAACAAAACACCATTCTTTTTTTGTTAAATAGCGTTAACCACATTGTTGCCCTTTCTACAAAAATATTTACCTTTGCAGTCGTTTTCGGGCTTTCATAACAATGAGCACGGATAAGGATTCCGTCGATCGTATAATTTTTGATAGTTGCAAGTCAAATCAGTTCGCGTGGATTCACACTGATTTAAAATTGAGACAACTATCAAAAATAAAAAAAATCAATGACACGAAAAACTATTTTTCCGGCATTGCTTCTCGCAATGTTCATGGGCGATATGGGCTCTTTGGTTCATGCAGCACAACCCATCATTCTGTCTGTGGACAGTCTTTTTCGTCTAATTGACGACCGTAGTCGCACAATCAGACTAAAAGCACTGTGCGTAGATGAAGCCGTGAGCGGAGAGAGTGTGGCACGCAGTTCTCTCTTGCCCCACATCGACGCTACCCTCTCGGTGGGTTATCTCGGCGACGGCTATCTCACGGATCGTGATTTCGGTAATGGCATGATGGTCCATAATCCACACTCAAAAAATGACTTCGCGCTGGAAGCCATGCAGGTGATATACAGCGGAGGTGAGCTTTCGGGCAGCATACGCATGGCCAAACTCAATGCCGACATGGCGCGGCTCAACCTGGAGGAAAGCCGCCAGCAGGTGAAATTTTTACTGCTGGGCTGGCTGATTGACCTTCAATACATCCACAACCGCATACGTGTGCTCGACGAGAACATCGGGTTGGCACGCAGCGTGTTGGACAACGTGCGTGCGAGATACGACGAGGGGGTGGCCCTGAAGAGCGACATCACTCGATATGAACTTCAGCTCGAAGCATTGAAGCTCCAGCGGGAGAAGGCCGGCGAGACCATGCGCACCACAAACTACCGGCTGGCCAACGCCCTCGGCTTCCCGACTGGTGACACCGAGTTCATTCCCGTCATGCCACTGATGGACGGCACAAAGGAGATTGAGCCGGAGAACAGCTGGCAGGAACAGGCACATTCGTCAAGCATCATGCTTCAAAAGGCCGGATTGGGCATATCCATGAGCGAGACGAGCAGAAAGATTGCCACAGCTGCTCTCCGGCCGAAGCTATCTCTTTTCGCCTACGGTCAATTTAACTCCCCGATTGTAACAGAAGTTCCGATTATCAACAAGAACATAATGTTCTGGGGATTCGGGGCGAGCCTGAGCTTCAACATCTCATCATTATATACGGCCAACCATCGCATCCGTCAGGCACGCATAGCCGAAATGGAAAGCCGGGAAGCCTACAACCTCGGAGTCGAGAATGTAGAGGACAACGTACAGGCTGCATACGAAGGCTACCGGACGGCTGTCACCGAACTGCGTACACAGGAAAAGAGTCTCGAACTGGCCCGTCAGAACTATGACATCGTCAACGACCGTTTTGAGAACGGAATGGCGCTGGTCACCGATATGGTCGACGCCGCCAACATGCGACTCTCGTCGGAGACAGGTGTAGAAAACGCGCGCACGACGCTACTCTTCCACTATTACAAGCTGAAATATGCAACGAACACTTTATAAAATGGGATAAACGCAAAAACACAAAGAATAAATTGCAATGGAACAGTAAAAAAACTTCGTGCCTTTGCGTTCAAACAGACATAAAACATCAACATCATAGACAATGAATATCAACAACATCATGAACAGAAAAACAAAAGTACGCATATACAACATCGTTGTAATCGCCCTGCTGATTGCGGGCATTGTATTTGTGATTTCAAAATTCACCCACCTCGGTAACGTTGAGTTCACCGACAACGCTTACGTCCACCAGCACATCACGCCCATCAACAGCCGCGTGGCTGGATTTATCAAGGAGATACGCTTCGACGAATATACCCCGGTACACAAGGGCGACACGCTCGTCATCATTGAGGACACGGAGTTTCGCCTCCACGTCGCACAGGCTGAGGCCGCTCTCGGCAACGCCCTCGCCGGACATAAGGCTTCGGCGACGTCGGTTCAGACAGTCGAGAGCAACATCGGGGTGAACGATGCTGCAATTGCAGAATGTCGCGTACAGTTAGAGAACGCACGCCGTGAGGACGAGCGCTACAGCCGCCTGTTGGAACGCAAGTCAGTCACACGCCAGCAGTACGACAACGTCCATACGGCATACCTGGCAGCAAAGGCACGCTACGACCAGCTGACACGTTCGCGCCAATCGACATCGCTCGTCAAGAACGAACAGAGCCATCGCCTCGAACAGAACGACGCCGGCGTGAAAGTAGCGCAGGCGGCACTCGACCTGGCACGCCTGAATCTGTCATACACCGTGATTGTCGCTCCGTGTGACGGTGTGTTGGGCCGCAAGGACATCAATGTCGGTCAGCTCGTACAGCCGGGCCAGACACTGGTGGACATCGTCGACTCCGGCGACAAGTGGATTGTGGCAAACTTCCGTGAAACGCAACTTCACAACATTGCCGAGGGCGGCAAGGTATACATGACGGTCGACGCACTGCCCGGATGCCGGCTGACAGGAACCGTAGTCTCGATTTCAGATGCGACCGGCTCGGCCGTATCAATGATTCCGACTGACAACGCGACGGGCAATTTCGTCAAGGTCGAACAGCGCATACCGGTGCGCATAACCATCGACGACCGCAAGTCTGAGGATTACGCCCGCCTTAGGGCCGGTATGAGCGTTGAATGTGAAGTAAGATACTGATGCGGCATGGCAGAAAATAACAAAGAATGGCATGGCGTATTCGCCATGCCGATGTTCAAGGACTGGGTTCCGGAATGTATTCGCCCGTGGCTGTATGTCTATTTGGCATTCACGTTCCAGCTATCTGGCGGCGTCTATATCGGAGCGCTGAACGAGATGATGGGCTCTATGTCTCTGATGCGCGAGGATCTGCTGATGTGCCTCTATGCCGGACTTTGCGGTCTGGCATTCACATTCCCCATCCTCTTCCGGACGAAATTCCGGTTTACCAACCGGACGCTACACCTCACGTCGACACTTGGCATTGCGCTATGTAATCTGCTCGGGATGTACGTCACCAATCTTCCTCTACTGTGGCTGATATGTTTCATCGCCGGCTGTCTGAAGATACAGGGCACGTTCGAGTGCATGTCGAACATACAATTGTGGATGACACCAAAACGTGACTTTCGTGTGTTCTTCCCGCTGCTGCACCTATGGATCATGCTTTCAATAGCGGTTTCCGACCTGCTCGCGGCATATTTCTGCCATGTGGCGACATTCCAGTATATGGCATGGCTGATGACGGGCGTCATGCTCTTCAACGCCCTGTGGCTGTTCGTCTGTACACGCCATTTTCGTTTCATGCGCCCACTGCCGTTCTATTCGATAGACTGGCTGGGCGCCATCCTATGGGTCCTTTCTGTCATGCAGGTTGTCTATATCTTCTGCTACGGTGAGTTCTACAACTGGTGGGAAAGCGACGTGATATGTATGCTCTCCGTGACGGCTACGCTAACCCTGATTTTGGCCGTCATGCGTATGTTCCTCATACGCCATCCGTACATAGAGCCGAAGATGTGGCGCAACCGAAGTTTACCTGGGCTATTCTTCCTCGCCTTGATAATCGAGGCCCTGCTCGCCACGGAACATGTCCTCGAAGAGGTCTTCTATGAAAGCGGGATGGAATGGCACAGCCATACAACCGCCGTGCTCAATTATCCGGCAATGGTGGGCGTCATTCTCGCCTGTCTCTTCGCACTGCTTTGGTTGAAAGTTTGGCAGAAAGGGCGCGTCAGGCTTATCGCCATCGGAGTGGCCGTATTCATCGCCTACGTATTGTGTTTCTATTTCACGGTGTCAACGGAGATGACCATTCGCCAGCTCTATCTGCCGATGTTCCTGCGTGGCTTCGCCGCAACACTGCTCGGTATTGTACTGCTCTACACCATCCAGTCTGTCATGAACTTCATGGTCTTCTTCCAGTCGCTGGCCATATTCCAGACACTCCACCTCCTCGTGGGCGGCGTAATCGGTGCGGCATGCTACGCCTTCGGTATCCGTTATCTCATGGCTGACAGCATTGCCCGCTATGGTGCTGCGATGGACAGCCTCCGTATGCCGGCCGGCACGGTCACCCGCCATATCGGCGAGCTGATGACCCAGTTTCAGGTAGCAAGTGTAAAACAGCTCTACGGCATCGTGGCCTACGTAGCCATCGCCCTACTCATCTCCATTCTCCTATACGACAGTCCGGCCAGACGCGACCGCCGTCAGTGGATGCCGTCATGGACGGCCGTCGGAAAGGTCCTGCGAAAGAGGATATGAATCATCCCAACACGACATCGAGCACCATCATCAGCGTGAAGCCGACGGCAAAACCGATCGTGTTCAGATTGGAATGAGGCTCTCCGCTGGCCTCAGGAATGAGCTCTTCAACCACGACATATATCATGGAACCGGCTGCAAAAGCCAACATATAGGGCATAACAGGGGTCAGCAACGCGGTCAACATTATAACAGCAATACCTCCGAGAGGCTCCACCGCACCACTCAGGCTGCCTATCAGGAAGGACCGCAGACGACTATTGCCCTCAGCCCGCATGGGCATCGAGATGATTGCACCTTCCGGTATGTTCTGTATGGCAATGCCAGCACACATGGTCAAGGCTCCTGCCGCACTTATTTCCGCATCACCCGACATCGCGCCGGCCAGCACAACGCCGACAGCCATGCCCTCCGGTAGATTGTGGATTGTCACAGCCAGTGACAGCATCGCAGTGCGGGAAAAGTGCGACGGAAGTCCTTCCGGTGTAGTCGTACCCAAATGAAGATGCGGGGTGAGATTGTCGACTAATAGCAAAAAGCCTATACCGGCCAAAAATCCGATGGCAGCCGGAGCTACCCGCGCCAATCCTTCCGCTCCGGGGATGAAATCGAGGCTCGGCAGGAGCAACGACCACACAGAGGCGGCTACCATTACGCCCGATGCAAAACCGAGCAAAGTCTTCCGCACTTGCAGCGACATGTCGTGCTTCATGAAAAACACCAGCGCGGAACCGAACACTGTTCCGAGAAACGGAATGAGCAATCCTAAAATGATGTCGTATGTCATATTCTATTCAATTTTTTCACCTTTGTTCCTTTCGTAACCCCCTGCCCTAACTCCCGGAGTGTTTTGGGAACCACAAGTTTGCGGAGATTACGGGCGTATGCGAACGCCCCGTTGCCGACAAACGTCACTCCATGCGGCAGCGTCACCTCGGTCAGACTGTTACACGAGTTGAAGGCGTTTGCACCGATGGTGCGCAACGAGCGCGGCAGCTTGACTTCGATGAGATTGAAGCATCCCGAAAAAGCTCTTTGACCAATGTGACTGACAAGCGTATGGATGCGTATCTCGTTGAGATGGGAACAACCGGCAAAGGCGTAGTTACCGATTTCCGGCAGCGTTATAGGCAAGGATATATATGTCAGACGCTCACTTCCACAAAACGCAGAGTCAGGCAATGTCAATATAACACTCTCACTCAAATCGATGATGGCAAGATTTCCACGACGTGACGACTTGTCGCCACCACCTCCACCAGCCAACCGACGCAACAGGGCGATATCCTCGCGTCCGATACTTCCAGTCACCTTGATGCTCTGCATCGTAAGCCAATCATCCTCAGTAATATAGGAAGCCAGACGCCCGGGGCGCTCGACATCCACACGTTTGGTCTTGGGACGAACGGTCTCTGGTGTCACTCCGGTCACCATCCGCTGGTGAGCGCGAAAGCCGTAGAGAGTATCGGGATGGTAATATCCGTTGCGACGGCCTCCCCACCCCCAGTTGACATGCACAAGCGAATCACGACAACCGTCAATGATAAACACGTGGGCATTGTAGGCGCTTTTTTCTCCACGTATGATTACGGGGCGACCGGACCTCAACTCATTGTATATAAGTGTCTTCCACGCTCTGCTTCCGGATTCGCCAGAATAGAAGTCACGGTCGGAGATGTGCATATAACGGTTATATCCGAAATGGCTTTTCAACCCCGTAACCACGCTGTTCAGTTTTGTCGAACTTGCACTCAGCCGATAGTTTGTCTCCGCCGCCGTACCGCAATCGCGTATCAACCGTGCCACGGCATCCTGAACGGCGATATCAAGGGTATCCGTCACGCGGTCGGACATCAGATGCCACTGATAGCGGTGACCGAGACGAACGCTTTGTGACGGCCGACCATAACGACGTATGACTTGCGACATGACCAACGGTCCACACCCGGCATAAAGATGCTTCTCCACAGAGTCTATCATGACCGTTGGACACATCCGATTGTAAGGATACTCCTGCCCCCACTCCGTGGTAAGAAGTGGAGCGACCTCCTGCGGAAAGACGTAACCCTGACCTTGGGCTGCAACCGTAGCAAGGAATGTCATGAATGTGACCAATGTTACAAATATCTTTTTCATGCTCGTGTCGATGTCCATTCGTATTTATGCAAAAGTACTGATAAAATATGAATTCCGGTGACTTCAACATCATTGATTATACTATTTTAAGTTACTTTTCATGTCATGATAATATCACGAATTTTAACACTTGAAAATCGCTTAAAAAAAGAGCGGCAGAGCCTTGGATTTAACATTTGAGCCTTATTTTTCAACAAAAAAATTCCAACGCTCGAGCAATAAGGGCCCCGTTAGTCTGCAATAAGCACGCCGTCAGGTGACAACGAGCATGCCGCTGCAAGACAACGAGCGCCCCGTTGCAGAGCCGTAAGGCCCTTATTGCTTGGAAAAATTTGCGAAATCATTGCACACTTTTACAAGATCTCGTCATAACGCACTGAGATACAGAGAGAAAAAGATGCACGCGAAATTTTAAAGAATTTGAGAGCAAGGGACCACGTGATGCAGAATTTATGTTAAAATCAAGGTCGTTTGTAAGATTTATTCCGAGTTTTTAACACTTACTTTGCGCCTCACAGACATACTAACATGACGGATATACCTTCCCGAAAAATGCCAGACGGATGGAGTGTGATACCCTATCTACTATTTGTGATGTGTGTCACTCGCCATCCGCATTTGGCATATAAGAGAGACGCTGACAGGCAGACTAACCGTTGTGCAGACCACGTATGTACTGCCACAGACGGCGATAGAAACGATGGCGGGTTATCGTCGATGCGTCACCAAGAATTATAAGTTTCATTCGGGCACGTGTGATAGCCACGTTCATGCGGCGCAAATCGCGCAAAAAGCCGATGTCACCGTTTTCGTTGGCACGCACCATCGAGATGAGAATGATGTCCCGCTCCTGCCCCTGAAATCCGTCGACGGTGTTGACGGAGATATAACGACGGAACGGTTTGAAGAATTCACGCTTCATGAGCAGACGACGCAGATATTGCACTTGTGCCCTGTATGGTGAAATAATGCCCACATCCAACCGCTCGTCCAATATGCGCTGTTTGCCGATGCGGGTGAAATATGCTTCAAGCGTGTCAAGCGTTATTTCGGCTTCGACCTTGTTTATGCGCCCGAAGCTCTCACCCACAAACTCCTCAACATAGTCACGTGACGACTCTTCACCCATTGTCTCCGATTCGGCTGCAGCACCTAAGGATGTTCCGACAGGCCCTCCGACATTCTCGGATGCAGCGTCGACAACACCGCCGACTTCTTCCGGTATCACCGGAGACTGACCGCTGGGACTGACCCACTCCATCGGAATGTCATAATCCAATATACCACGATATCTGACCTCAGGCGCAGACTCTACCATTCCACCATAAAACCAGTCGCTGGAGAAGCGCATGATGTCCTCGTTCATACGATATTGCACTTTGAGCAGCGTCACGACTTCCGGCTTTTGCTCCACGATGCGTTCCATGAGCGTAGTGGCCAACCCGCCACGCATGGCCTCATAACTTTTCACTGTGGGCGGAAGTTGGCAATGGTCACCCGCCAGTATGACACGCGCCGCACGGCGTATGGCTATCCAGCAGGCGGCTTCGAGGGCCTGGGCCGCCTCATCAATGAAGAGCGTTCCGAACTTCATGCCGTCCAACAGGCGACTGGCACTGCCCGTCAGCGTCGATGCGATGACACGGGCTTCACCAAACAACTCGTTGTTTATGCGCAACTCGATCTCCGTCGCACGGCTCTTCAGACTCTCCATCTTCTGATGCCAACGCTCGTCTCCGCGGCGACGATGAGCGCGCAAGTCACGTATGGCCTTGCGTATGCTCCACAACTGCGGATAATCGGGATGGGCCTCGAAGCGTCGTTCGTAAGTGAAAGAAAGCATTTTGTCATTGACCTTGGTCGGATTACCGATGCGCAGGACGTTGACACCACGGTCGACAAGTTGCTCGCTAATCCAGTCGACGGCCATATTGCTTTGGGCACAAACCAGAACCTGACTCTCTCGGCGCAACGTTTCGTATATGGCTTCGACGAGAGTTGTCGTCTTTCCCGTACCGGGAGGGCCGTGAACGACAGCCACGTCTTTTGCCCGTAACACTTCGTTGACGGCTCGTTCCTGCGTGGGGTTCAAGTAAGGAAAACGCATCGGACTGAATGTGAGAGTATCTGCCTTCTGCGAAGAATAGAACAGGTCGCGCAGATAGGCCAGCCGCCCTTTAGCCCGCATGGTACGGTCGAGGGCCTCAAACATCAACCGGTAGCTCGTTTCATCAAACGAGAGTTGCACCCCGACGTGCTCACGGCCTTGCAATTCTGACACACTGAAACCATCCGGCAGGGTGACAACCATCCGATCGCCGTCAACATAGCTGACAGTGGATTTCAGTTTCGGATGCAACGGTGTGAATGTGGTGGGACGACGGTCCGCCGATGAAGTCTCTTCAAACGTGAAGAAACTTATCGGGCGGCCAAACTCAAAATTGTGCTCTATGTCCTCATCGCCTGTTCTAAATATTTCCACGACAAGTTGATTGAGCGAATTATAATAGCTACGTCCTATTCGAACTGGCCACCACGCATCACCACGCTTTACTCTGCGCATGATGCCGATGGCCTCCGTGTGACGTAGGAAATCCTCTTTGTCGGAGGCATACTCTATCTCAAGCAACTGACGTTGCCTCTGCAGTGCCTGTATGGGAGACGGTGTCATATCAGTGGTAGTGCTGTTTCTTCGTTATTCGACATAATCCAGTTTGACTACTATCACACGGATCGTCTGGTCATCGCCGTCGTTGTTGACCTTGGCTATATGCCAGTCGGACGGGAAGAAGATGAAAAACTTATCCGGCGTAGAATCATAAAAACGCGCCTTGGCCACGTCATAATCATAGTGTATGACATCCGGGCGATATTTGCTATTAGGCGTGCTCGTCTCATGATCGATAATTCCGAAGCGTTCGGTGCCCTTGACAACATATTGGAAGTCTACGTGATGATAGTGGCTCTCGCTGCGTCGCTTTGCCAATGGACCATTCTCGCTGTCTTCCACGCTTGCAACAAGGCCGGTGTCACCTATCGGATGTTTGCCTTTGGGTATGGTCAGCAGATCCGTTTCGGCCAACCAGCGGAACATGGCATTCCACTGTGCCTTGTTCTTGGAATACTGCTCATAAAAGTCAACAGCATTAACACTCTCATGGGGTGCCGCAGCCGCAAATCCATTACGCCACTTTCCCTTTTTCATCCACTTGATGGCTTTCTTCTGCAACGCCTTGTCGTTGCACTCTCGGGTGTAAACGCCCTGTGCCACCGCACTTAGGGCGACAACCACCGCAGCCAAAAACATCGTTATTCGCTTCATAACACCTTTTTCTCTGTTATTCATTTGTTATACTGAAAAACGACCTTACCACGCACGTCATCGACTGAAGCACAAATGTATGCACAGAACTTTCCCGGTTCGACTTTCCATCCGTGAGAGGTCTCATCCCAAAATTTGAGTTCATCGTCGGTGATGTCCATTGTCACCGTCTTTGTCTCACCCGGACGGAGCGCCACCTTGGCGAAACTCTTCAGTTCTTTCTTCGGACGGTCGACAGAGCACTGTTCGTCACCAATATAAAGCTGGACAATCTCCTTGCCCTCGCACTTGCCGGTATTGGTCACGTCGACCGAAACCGTCCATGCGGCGTTGCCCTTTGCTACAATTTGCGGCTTGCCATACTTGAATGTCGTGTATGACAGACCGAAGCCAAAGGGGAACTGGGGCTTCACGCCACGGGTATCGAAATGGCGGTAGCCGACATAGATGCCTTCGTCATAGCGTACTTCCTTGCCGTCGCCAGGATAACCGATTGTACCGTATTTGAAACACGGATAGTCGTTCTGCGCTTTGGCGAACGTCACGGGTAGCTTGCCGCTCGGGCATACCTTGCCGCTAAGTACGTTGGCAAGAGCCGTTCCTGACTCAGAACCGAGATACCAACAATGCACGAGAGCCTGAACACGGTCAATCCACGGTGTGGCGTACGGATTGCCACCGAACATCACAACAACAGTGTTCTTCTGAATGGCTGCCAATTCGCTGATTAGTTCGTTCTGCCCGAACGACAGGTCGTAGCTCTCACGATCGCCATTTTCGCAGTCCTGCTTGTGGTTCTTGTTGAGTCCGCCGATGAAGATGATGAGGTCGGCTTTCTTTGCCTTATCCAAAGCCTCTGCCTTGAGCTGCGCCAGCAGTTCGGGTTTCACCTTGTCCACATGGTCATAGAGCGGGCGACCGGAGGAATAACCTTTTGCATAGTCAATCTTGTCGCCGTAGAGAGCCTTCAGTGCCTCCAGCGGAGAGATATCGCGCAGCGTCTTCAGCTCACTCGAGCCTCCGCCTTCGGTCAGACTGCGGGTGGCATTCTCGCCTACGACAAGTATGCGGCCGTAACTGTCGGCATTGAGCGGAAGGATGTTCTTCTGATTGCGCAGTAGCACGATGCCTTCTTCGGCGATGGCACGGCATGCCTCATAGTGAGCCTCCGAACACTGGCTGCCGATGACCTTATCGGGATTCATCGACGTACGGAACATCGTGCGCAACACACGGGCCACCTTATCGTCAAGTACAGACATCGGTATCTTGCCCTCGTTAATGAGTCGCTCAAAAGGACGTGCCAGATAGTAGTCGTCGTAGGTGAACTCCGATTCCTTCAGCTTACCGTCGGTATAAGAACCCATTTCAATGTCCATACCGCCCGTAGCGGCCTGCCATGTGTCGGTGACGCCGCCCCAGTCGCTAACAACGGCACCGTCGAAGCCCCATTCCCTTTTGAGTATGCCATTGAGCAGGGCGTCGTTCTGACAGCAGTGGTAGCCCTGCCACAGGTTATAGCTCCCCATGATGGACCACACCTTGGCTTCCTTAACAGCACGTTCAAAAGCCGGAAGATAAATCTCCCTCAGTGCACGCTCGCTCACTTTGACGTCAACGGCGAAACGGTCTATCTCCTGATTATTAAGCGCAAAATGTTTCAGGCAACAGGCCACGCCATTCTGCTGGGCGCTCTTGATATATGGAACGACCATGCGGCCGGCCAGATACGGGTCCTCACCCATGTATTCGAAAGCGCGGCCGTTGAGCGGCGTGCGGGCGATATTGACGCCGGGGCCGAGCATGATGTCCTTATAGCGGAAGGCGAACTCCTCGCTGACGGCATTGCCGTAGACGGCCGACAGTTCCGGATTCCACGTTGCGGCCAGACACGTCAGCGACGGAAAGGCAACGATGGAGTCGTTGGTCCACTTGGCCGGCGACCAGGAGTTCCACTCCAGCTCCTCGCGCACTCCGTGAGGGCCGTCGTCCATGTTGAGCTGGCGCAGGCCGAGGCGCGGCACTCCGGCTGATGTGAACTTACTCTGTGCGTGAAGCACTTGAATCTTCTCGTGGACGGTCATGCGACTGAGCGCATCCTTCACACGCTCCTCTACCGGCGCCTTGGCGTCAAGATAGAGCGGCTTGGCCGTCTGGGCCGATGCTGTCATGGCGCCTAAGGCCAGCAGCAATACTGATAAATATCCTTTCTTCATAGTCTCTTTTTATTTTTTTAGGGTTGTGGAAGTTCTTTGGGAATTTCTTTTGGAAAATTCTTTGGGAGAGTTCTTTGGGGATTATGGGAGAGATGGGAATTATGGGAGGGATGAGACCGCTCTATCGGAAGAACCTTCGGACAGCGATATGGCTTCCGCGGACTTCAGCCCGATGCTTCTGGCGCGGACGTTGCCCTTTCCCTTCACCACCACCATACAGCGGCCGAAGAAGGCTTTGCGGCGGGGAGCGGTGAAACGTTCCATCGAGGTCTGGCAGCCGTTGTCCGTCGCCACGATTTCAGCACCGCCGTCGGCGCTGAAATCTATCATGTTTTCGGTCCACGGGCATACCGTTCCGCGGTCGTCAACGACTTCGGCGTTGATGAACGTGAGGTCGCGACCACGATAGTCGACGGACAGGCGCACCGCCGCAGGAGCGCCGGCGGTGCGATTCACCTGTTCGGCCACCACCCTACCGTCACGGCGGGCCACCACCTTCGCCTCACCCGGCTCGAACGCCACCCGCCACATCACATGATACTGATGGCTGTCGGCCTTGCGGCGCACGCCCTGACTGCGGCCGTTGATGAACAGCTCCACCTCGTCAGCCTGACTGTAGTAGCACCACAGGTCGACGGTCTGTCCCTCCATCCAGTTCCAATGAGGGAAAAGATGGAGCACAGGACGCTCCGTCCACTCGCTCTGATACATATAATATACGTCCTTCGGAAAACCGGCAAGGTCGATTATTCCAAAATAGCTCGAACGGGCTGGAAAGGCGTAAGGTGTCGGTTCGCCAATATAGTCAAATCCTGTCCAGATAAACTGCCCGCCAACGTATGGCGTGTGTTTCACTACATCCCACGTCTCCTCATGAGTAGAACTCCATGATGTATGCATATTGTCGTAGGCCGAACACATGAACGTCGGGTCGGTGTACGGCAGCCACCACTCCACCGGTGCGACATAAATAGAGTCGCTCGGCATCATATAGAAGTGGCGCGTCTGCAGCGCAGACACGCTTTCGGTCAGGATGAACGGCTGTCCGGAGAAATTTTTCGGCACGTCCTTAATCCACTGATGATGGTAGTTGAAGCCGATAATGTCAAGCGCATTGCTCCGGAAAAGATGATTGTCAGGTGACGGTTCGTTGCAGCCGGCCGTTACCGGGCGCGTCGGGTCGAGATGGCGCACAATGTCGGCGAGGTGGCGCGTGAGCAACGAATTGACACTCATTTCCCCCTCGCGGGCCAGCGTCGAAGCGTCATGGCCGGCATTAAGAATGAGATTGGCCTGTTCGAGCGACAGCGTATCGGCTTCGGCCGACGACCACTGTTCAAGAACCTCGTTTCCGATGGACCACATCAGGACGGAGGGGTGGTTTCGGTCGCGGCGCACGAGGTCGCTGAGGTCGCGCTCATGCCACTCGTCAAAGAAGCGGGCGTAGTCGTTCTTCGTCTTGCGGCGACGCCACATGTCGAAACTCTCGTCCATCACGATAAATCCCATTGTATCGCACATCGTTAGCAGTTCCGGCGCCGGAGGATTGTGGGAGCAGCGGATAGCGTTGCATCCCATCGCCTTCAGGCGGACGAGCTTGCGGTGCATGGCGTCTTCGTTGAAAGCCGCTCCGAGACATCCGAGGTCGTGATGCTCACACACACCGTTTATCTTCACGTTGCGGCCGTTGAGCCAAAAGCCCGTAGCAGCATCAAAACGAAACGGGCGGAAACCTGTCACGGTGACAACCTCATCGACCGTACGGCCTCCAACGATGACCTCTGTCCGCACCTTATAGATATAAGGATTTTCCGGAGACCACAACTGCGGACGTTTGATGCGCAGACGCTGTGAGTCCTTCGCACCGGCAGAAGCCTTGACCCGCGCCGACGATGAAGCCAGACTGCGGCCCTGAGCGTCCGTCACTGTATGGCGCACCGTAGCACCGGCGGCACCCTCGCCGTCCAGCTCCGTGCTGACCGTCATCCGGCCGTCGGCCTCCGTCATCACATGAACACCCCAATGGGCTATGCGTAGCCGTCCCGTCACGGTGAGCCACACGTGGCGGTAGATGCCGCATCCGCTATACCACCGGCAGTTGGGCTGGTCGCTGTTGTCCACACGTACAGCAACGACATTGTCGCCCGCCGTGACGTATGGCGTTATGTCATATTCAAACGAGCTGTAACCATACGGACGGAAGCCCACCTCATGGCCGTTGACATAGACCGTCGAGTTCATATAGACACCGTCGAAAGTTATGCTGATGCGGTCGGAAGCGTCGGAACGGAAATGTTTTCGATACCATCCTATGCCTCCTGGCAACGCTCCTCCACCCGCTCCAGACGGATTGCCGGCATAAAAATCGCCTTCGATGGCCCAATCGTGGGGAACATCGAGCAGCCTCCAACGGCTGTCGTCATATTCCGGTGAGGCCATTCCTGCAGAATCGGCCAAAATAAAACGCCAGTTGCGATCGAAAGAAATATTATTCCGGCCCTGTCCTGTTGCAGATGCAGCCAGCGATACATCAGCCGCATCGTACAACCGAGATGGTCCTAATACAGACAAAAAATCGTGCGCAGAGGCAGAAAGGCCCCCGCACACGATGTACAATATAATCACAATTACTTTCATAAGCTCACTGTAATGGCATGTCCGTCATAATCAACCATTTTTCCATGCGGACTCTCGAGGTCGAGTTTCCGTGGAGCCCCCACAGACACAAGCACGACATTGAAGCGACGTTTCTTCAGCATACCGTCAAACGACCCACTGCGACGACCGATGGTAACGGTGCGCGAAGCGTCGTCGTAGGAAATGTCAATTGTGGCAAACTTTCCTTTCTCGTAGTTATAGTTAGTTCCCTCATCCTCGTAAAGTCGGAAACTGCCGTTGCGGCCGGCATAGACATACATATTGATGAGCTCGGCCGGCTTCTCGTCACACCACTCCATAGACGGTCCGAGGGGAAGGATAGCACCCTCTGGTACAAAGACGGGAATACGTTCGTATGGTGCTGGAGATGTAATCGTGTGGCCGCCATCATAGTGCTTGCCTGTGTAAAGGTCATACCATCCGCACTGCTGCGGCAAATATACTTCACGCGAACGCATCTTATAACGCCCGACGGGACAAGCCATGAGTGAAGGACCGAACATCCACTGATCCTTGATGTCAAGCACACGGCCGTCACCATTGAAGTCCATCACAAGCGGACGCATCATCGTATAGTCACTGAAGTGCACCCATCCGGCCATCGAATACAAATATGGCATCATGTGGTAGCGCAGCCGGTCGTACCATACGATGGTTTTATAAGCCGGATGATTCTCGGGAGCGATGTTCCACGGCTCGCGCAGAGGCCACTGGCCGTGAGCGCGGTAGAGCGGGATGAAACACCCGAACTGGTTCCACCTTGTCTGCAACTCGCGCCACTCCTTGAGGTCTTCACTCTCCAGTCCGCTCTTGTCGAATATCTTCTGAGCGGCCACATAACGGTTCTCAACCGAAAAACCGCCCTGGTCCATGCCCCAGAAAGGCAGTCCGGAGATGGAGTAGTTGAGTCCGGCGGTCATCTGCGAACGCATGTCCTCCCACCGCGTACCGATGTCGCCGCTCCACGTCGCCGTGCTGTAACGCTGCTCGCCAGCAAATCCGCTGCGGGTCAGCAGGAAGACGCGGCGGTTGGGCTGGACGGAACGCTGGCCGTTGTAGATGGCGTCGGCGTTGACGATGCTGTAGGCATTGAAATATTCCGTGGACGAGCCGAGAGCCGTCGGACCACAGAGTGCCTTGCGATACCACATCGGCGTACAATCACGCACGTTGGGTTCGGATGCATCCATCCACCATGCGTCAATACCGTATTTATATTTTGAATATAAATTCTCATCCATCTGACGCCAGAACATCTTGCGGGCGCCGGCGTCGTAGGCATCATAGAACGAGCCGCGGAAGCCGAGCCAGTCGTGAATGTCGTCCTTGATAGCCTGATGGTACATCCAGCCCTTGGCATCAATCTCCTTGTAGTTGTCAACGGTGTCGTAGAACTTCGGCCACACGCTGATCATGAACCGTCCGTTCATGGCGTGGACGCTGTCGAGCATGGCCTGCGGATCGGGATAGCGCGCGGCCTCAAACGTGTGGTCGCCCCACGAGTCGAGCTTCCAGTAGTTCCAGTCCTGAACGATGTTGTCCACGGGAATGTGGCGGCGGCGGAACTCCTTCATTGTCTGCTCTATGTCAGCCGACGACTTGTAGCGCTCGCGGCTCTGCCAGTAGCCCAGCGTCCATTTGGGATAAACGGGAGCCTTGCCGGTCAGCGTGCGATAGCCGGCAATGATGTCGTCCATGCGCTCTCCGGCTATGAAATAGTAGTCCATGTAACGGCTCATCTCGCTCCAGATGCTGAGGCGTCCCTGCTCCTCGGCCGTGCGTGGCGTGGCGACGCGCAGTCCGCAGTAGCTCACACCGCCATCCGGGCGCCACTCTATGCGGATAGGAACGCGGCGTCCTGCCTTCAGCTGGCACGTGAACTTCCACACATTGGGGTTCCACGCCGTGCGCCAGCGCTCGGTCACGACCTCATGGTTGTCCACATAGACGCTCATGTAGCCGGCGTAGTAGAGCAGGAAGTGATAGTCGCAGTCCTCGGGCGCCTCGATGTAGCCCTCGTATGTGACGTGGGCACCGTCGAGATTGAAATCCTTCGGCAGGGCGTAGATGCCGAGGTCTTGGCGATGAAGCGGATTGACCTCGGGCACGGCATGCTCAAAGTAAATGGAGTCCTCGCTGCGCACGACCACCCGACCGGTTTTGTCGGTATAGGTACCGGTGAGTGAGCCGGGGCGGCCGTCACGGTCATAGAGGCGGAATATGCGCTGCAACTGACAATACTCGTCAGGATTGCCGAAGCGGCAATAACTATAAGAGTCCCATAACAAACCATAGCCACGGTTGCTGAGTACTATCGGCACACTCACCTTCGTGTTATATTGAAACAATTCTTCGTTCTTACCCTTCATGTTCAGCTCTTCGGCCTGATGCTGTCCAAGCCCGTAGAAGGCCTCGTCGGCAGGTGACTCAAACTGCGTATGCCATGTCCAACCGTGACGGGCCTCATCCGGCAACATGCCCGGCCCTATTTCACGCTCGGGTACGACAAACGAACGGAATGTCTTTCCACCATTCTCAGTTTCGCCAAGCAACAACCGTCCCTCTGCGTCGCGGAATTCTATGCGCCCGGTCACGGTGCTGACCCTGGCGCTCACACCGGCCGTACTCACGGTGACGAAACCGTCACTTTCGCTGACGGAGAAACGGGCCTTCGTCTTCTGCGGTACGACGATGAGACTCTGCTTCTCGGCAAAAGCCTCCTCGGGCGTGGCTTCAACGCGGATTATTCTGTCGCCCATCACCTGCAGCCGAACCATCCGCGCACCTCCCTCACCGGGAGAGCTGACATTGATGGTCACGGCGTTACCTTTTTTCACGTAGCCGGCAGCTCTGATGTCGGTATGGGTGCAGAGGCACAGGCCGGCTGAAAGTAATAGATACTTATATTTCATATACTAAAGTTTCGCATGCACTCAACAAAAGTAGTGAAATGGATCTATTGGAAGATATCGATCCTTTCGATCGCTAAGAAGAAAGAAGACAATAGCACCAGCCACTGAGACATCTGTCCTTTATCTTCCATTATCTCCTTCACTTACCAAAATTGAGTTCATAATATATTATCGTAAAAACAGCTTGATTATTGTGGCCATGAGCCAGCTTTTATACCCTCGGTGATACCTTCCATTGCCGGAGCACAGAACACGCTGAGCGAAGAGCGGTTGAGAATGGTCATAACACCGGTCTCGCCACCCTGATTGAGCGAGTTTATGTCCCATGCAAAGGTGACAATGCCATTGTTGACGGCCAGACGGTTGACGTTGCGGAAGAAAGCCTTGATGGAAGAAACACTTCGTTTCCAGACAAAAAAAACGGATAGCATCCTACAATACATCGCTGGGTCTCACCCATCGTTATGTATTTTCACAACTGTTAAAAATTCAGAAGAATCACAACAAAAGCCTCTCCATTTTTGAAGAATTTGAAAATAAAAATCCTGCGGCCGCAAATTCTTCAAAATTTCGCGTGCATATTTTTCTTCTTGACCCTCAGTATGTTACGACAATTTTAGCCAAAATGTGCAATTTTTCCACAGATTTTTCCGAGCCGTAAGGGCCTTACGGCTTTGCAACGGGGCGCTCGTTGCTTTGCAACGGCGTGCTTGTTGGAGTCCGATAAGCATGCCATTGCAGACCAACGGGGCCTCTATTGCTCGACCTCCGGATTTTTTTCACAAAAAAACGACGCGCCAATGTTAAAATCATGACCATGCCACCAATTTTTTGAGCGATTTTCAAGTGTTAAATTCCGGGATATTATATTTACACTCCTGATTTGCTCCTCTCCATTAAGACAACCTGCAAACAAGCTCACATTGTTCTCATCTGCACTGTATTTGCATAATTGATGCCTATGTAAAGATACCTTTTCGGATTTTAAACACAAAAAGAGGGTGTATCAAAATGGCCACATGATGCTTGGTAGGGACATATTTTTCTCTACAATGTGCTTCCCCTGTATTTTGACACACCCTCTCGTAAACCGGTCCATCCATCCCATCCATCCCATCCATCAGTTCATCCGGCCCATCGGCCGCTCCGTCGGGAAAAGGTTGGACGGGCGGGCGGAAACGTCTATCTTTGCCGACCGAAATGAAATAGGGAATGAGTATGGACAAGACGATATGGGTGGCGGCGATGGCGGCAGCCTTCATCATGCCGGCGGAGGTGACGGCACAAGGGACAATAGAATACGGAAGTGACGCCCGGAGCTCGCTGAGGGACGAAGAGGGCAACCGTTATGGAGGCGGAACGATGGAGAGAGTGACGGCAAAGGTGGCCATTCCGCTCGGCACGAAGACCGACAGTCTCGGCCGCGTGACGGCATGGCAGGCGGCGCTGAGCGCTTCTTATGCCACGCTCAGCTGTGACGGAGAGGCGGCTGAGATGAATCCGGAGACCATCGTGAACGCCGGCGTCAATATCATGCACCGGCGTCCGATCGGCCGGCGGTGGAGTCTGATGGTGGCGGCGGGATGCGGGGTATATGCCCCGAAAAACGAAATCAGGACGCGAAGCATACTGGCCAACGGCGGAGCAATGTTCATCTATCGCATCAACAGGGGCATGAGCATCGGTGTGGGCGGCGGGCTGACGAATGCCTACGGAGTGCCGATGGTGATGCCGATGATGTATTTCAGCTGGATGAGCCGCGGACGGTTTGAGCTGAAGGTGGATTTGTCGAGTGGCATGGAGGTGGCCGTGGCTACGAAAATAGGACGCCGGATGAGGGTTGAGCTTGTGGCAGTGGAGATGGACGGCATGATGGCCGTTACGGAGATTGACGGGAAACCGCAGATTTATTCGTCGGCGAGGATTGGCTCGCGTCTGCGTCCGTCGGTGAGAATAGACCGCAAGACGGCTCTGTTCGCGAGTTTCGGAGCCACATGGCTGCGCAGTGCGGACATAACGGACCGCAGTCTGCGCGGGCTGGCGGAGAGTTTCCGTGAGGACCGCGACAAGCGTTACTTCAATCCGGCGCTGTCCTTCACCGCCGGTGTTTCATACGGGTTGTGACGGAACGGCGGGCGAAAGAACAGGAGGCGGCATCTTAACAAAACGAAAAACGCGGCATTTCTTTTGCCCGAAAAACAAAAAACCGTAACTTTGGAAGACTGAAAGAAAAAGATGGCAAGATATATTTTAGTTGAAGACGAGCGCTTCGCATACGAGGAGATAAAACGGATGATGACGCGGTTGCGCCCCGGGTGGACGCTCGCGGGATGGGCCGACACGGTCGAACAGACGGCGCTGCTGCTCGGTCAGGGGGCGGCCGACGTGATGATAGCCGACATAAGGCTGGCCGACGGACTGTGTTTCGAGGTGTTTGACGTATGTGATACGGACATTCCCGTGATATTCACCACGGCATACGATGAGTATGCCATCAGAGCCTTCAAGGTCAACGGCATCGACTATCTGCTCAAACCGATAGAAGAGACTGACCTCGAAGCGGCTCTCTGCAGGTTTGAACGCGGACGGGAGCTGCGGCCGTCGTCGCCGGAGTGGCAACGGATGAGACGCGGACTGGACGTGACGGAACGGAAGAGTCGCTTCATGGTTCAGGCCGGAGACATCTTCCTCCATGTGGCAACGACCGACGTGGCGTTCTTCTACAGTGAGGATAAATATACGTGGCTGCATCTCTTCAACGGACGGCGGTACATCACGGACCACACGCTGGACCGCATCGAGACGATGGTCGACGGCCGGATGTTCTTCCGCGTGTCGCGCAACTGCATCGCCAACATCATGGCTATCAGGAAAAGCACACGCCATTTCGGAGGACGGATGAAACTCCATCTCTGTCCGGAGTGTCCCCATGAGGTGATTGTGAGCCGGAACCGGGCGGCCGGTTTCCTGCGGTGGATGGACGGGGAGGACGTGAACGAAAGATGAAAACCGACGCTATTGGATATGATTTCTGAAAAACAAAAACGCAACTCCGGTTTGCCGGCATGGCTGGCACCACTCAACGGGATTTCCGGCGGGCTGCTGTTCCTGAGTATGATCAGTCTTTCGCTGCTCGTCATACTCCTCTCCTACAGCATTATCAGCAACTTTCTGACAACGGAAATACTCATAACCAGGTTTGCACTGAACCTTCCGTTCTGTATTCTGCTCGGGTTTATGGACCTATGGACCATCAACGTCATCAACAGAAGGAAAGCCGGAGGAAGTAATGCGGCGAGGATTGCCATTGATCTCACCGTGACGACAATGATGAGCATCGTTTCTACCGCCTTAATCAACTATATAATAATGTATGGCAACAAGACGATTGACGAGGTCCTCAAAAACTCCATAACAATCATTCCGATAAACTGGATTATCGTCTCGCAGATTGAGATATACATATATCACAGGCAACAGGCCGACACGGAGAGAAGGTTGGGAGAGATGGAAAAGGAAAGGGCTCTCTATCAGTTGGAGGCCCTGAAAAACCGCGTCAGTCCGCACTTTCTCTTCAACAGTCTCAACATTCTGGCGTCGCTCGCATATCAGGACGCAGACAAGACAAATATGTTCGCCAAGAAACTGTCGTCCGTCTACCGCTATCTGCTCATGACCCAAGGCCGGCCGACGGTGACGCTCGAAGAGGAGATGCAGTTTGTCCATTCATACATCTATCTGGAAACGATACGCTTCGGCGACACGCTCGCCATCGAAACCTGCGACTATACGCCGTATTTGCAGCGCACCGTGATACCGGCAAGCATACAGATGCTTGTGGAGAATGCTTTGAAGCACAACAGAAATACGACGAAATCGCCGCTGAGAATAACAATCCATGCCGGTGATGACGGCATTACCGTCGCCAACAATCTGCAAATGCGCAAAAACGTGGGGGCAAGCGGGACGGGACTCGACAATCTGAGGCGGCAATATACGCTCTACGGAAAGGAAATAAGCGTCACTAAGAACGGACGCGAGTTCTCCGTGAAGATGCCGTTCGTTGACTGAAGATGAAAGCGAAAACCGGTATGACGGCCACGGAGCATGCGATTTTGACTATGAAAACACGTAATTTCGATTATGAAGACATGGCATTTCGATTACGGAGACATGTTATTTTGATTATGAAGACATAAAAATAAAGCGGAGAAGCAAGTCTTAAAGACCGGCTTCTCCGCTTTATTTATATCAATAAGTGAGTTCCGATATTACTCCGGACGAATGTCCGTAGCCTTCAGCTGCTCGGCAACCTCACCGTTAATCTTGTCTGCAAACTCAGCGATAGTCATCACGCCGCGCTCCTCTGAACCCTGCTTGCGCACGCTGACAGTGCCGTCGGCCTGTTCTTTTTCGCCGACAATGACCATGTAGGGGATTCGCTTGAGCTCGTTGTCACGCACCTTACGGCCGATTTTCTCGTTGCGCTTGTCAACCGTGGCACGCACTCCGGCACGGTCAAGCTCATCTGCCACACGGGCGGCATAGTCGTTATACTTCTCCGAGATGGGCAGGATGGCAACCTGATCGGGTGTGAGCCAGAGCGGGAAGTGACCTGCGGTGTGCTCGATAAGCACGGCGCAGAAACGCTCCATAGAACCGAACGGCGCACGGTGGATCATCACCGGTGTCTTCTTCTGGTTGTCCTCGTCGGTATATTCGAGCTTGAAGCGCTGCGGCAGGTTGTAGTCTACCTGAATAGTACCCAGCTGCCAGCGGCGGCCGATTGCGTCTTTCACCATGAAGTCGAGTTTCGGACCGTAGAATGCGGCCTCTCCATACTCTACCTTTGCCTTCAGTCCCTTCTCCTTGCAAGCCTCGATGATGGCCTGTTCGGCTGATGCCCAAACCTCGTCGCTTCCGATATACTTCTCATGATCGTCGGGGTCGCGCAGCGAAATCTGCACTTCGACGTTATCGTCGGAGAAGTTGAACGTTGAGAACACGGTCTGGATAATGTCCATCACGCGCAGGAATTCGTTCTTAACCTGATCAGGACGGCAGAAGATATGGGCATCGTCCTGTGTGAACGAACGTACACGTGTGAGTCCGTGAAGCTCTCCGCTCTGCTCATAACGGTAGACCGTACCGAACTCTGCGATGCGCAGAGGCAGATCTTTGTATGAGCGCGGCTTCCATGCGAACACCTCGCAGTGGTGAGGACAGTTCATCGGCTTGAGCATATACTCCTCATCTTCCTCAGGAGTGTGTATCGGCTGGAACGAGTCCTTGCCGTAGTGAGCGTAGTGACCGCTGGTTACGTAGAGGTTCTTCGAGCCGATATGCGGTGTGATGACCTCCTGATAGCCGTAACGCTTCTGTATCTTGCGCAGCATGTCCTGCAGACGCAGACGCAACTCGGTGCCCTTCGGCAGCCAGATGGGCAGTCCCTTGCCGACACGCTCGGAGAACATGAAGAGCTCCATCTCCTTGCCAATCTTGCGGTGGTCGCGCTTCTTGGCCTCCTCTATCATGACAAGATATTCATCAAGCATCTTCTTCTTGGGGAACGAAATGCCGTAGAGACGCTGCATCTGCTCACGTGTTGCGTCGCCACGCCAAAACGCTCCGGCCACGCTTGTCAGCTTGACAGCCTTGATTGCGCCCGTGTTCAGAAGATGCGGGCCACGGCAAAGGTCGGTGAAAGCGCCCTGTGTATAGGTCGTTATTGTGCCGTCCTCAAGGTCCTGATCGATGTGCTCGCACTTGTATGTCTGTCCGGCAGCACCGAATTCAGCAAGGGCGTCGGTCTTGGCCACTTCCTTGCGAACGACAGGTTCTTTCTTTCCGGCCAGCTCTTTCATCTTGGCTTCAATCTTGGGGAAGTCTGACTCCTTGATTGACTCGCCATCCTTAAGCAGCACATCGTAGAAGAATCCGTTCTCAATGGCAGGGCCGAATCCGAACTGTATGCCGGGATAAAGCTCCTGCAACGCCTCTGCCAGCAGGTGAGCGGAGGTGTGCCAAAAAGCATGGCGGCCCTCGTCATCATCCCACTTGTAAAGCGCGATTGTTGAGTCCTCGTTTATCGGACGATTAAGTTCTACTGTCTCACCATTCACTCCGCAGGCCAATACGTCGCGGGCCAAAGCCGGTGATATGCTTTCGGCAATCTGCAATCCTGTTACGCCCTGCTCATACGAGCGAACAGAACCGTCAGGAAATTTAATGTTAATCATATCTACAATATATGTTTTGGTTTTAATCAATGCTTGTTTCGGTTTGGCCGATATTTGTTTCGGTTTTAATCGATTTATATACTTCGGCTTTATCCGACGATTAGGGATAATGCAACCCGATGCGATGGAAGTCTCCTTTCAAATCACCGGATGCGGCTTATCTCATGCAAAGGTATGTATTTTTATCAAAACACGGGCATGTCGTAAGGGCTTTTTTGCCATAACATGCACAAAAACAAGGATTATAATAATTCAGCGGGACATTATTGACGTCCTTTCCTCTCATCAGCATTTTTACGCAGAAGCTCAATGGCCTGTCTGCCGGCAGCATCCATCCATTCGACGGCGGGATTGGTGCGGCCTGTGCGAAGCTCCCGCTGTCTTATATTTCCGCTTGTCTCATCAAGAAAACCGAATATCTCCTTCAGTTTGACGTCAGCTCTGTCAATCATCACAGCATAGCCATCATGCTCGGCCCGCAGCGCCTTGTGGGTCTTGAAGAGATAGGACGTCTTCTTGATTTTGCTTAGTTTCTGATATTCTTCCTCACTGAACTGCGTTTTGACAACGGCCGTATCCGGCAGCGATGGCATCGTTCCGAGCTGTACATCAAGCGTTATTCCACAGGCGGCAGCACGCTTTGTCAACACCCCGACACTGTCCTCCAACAGCGGGAAGCCCTTCGACATGATGTTAAGAGCTTCAACATCACTCCTAACAACCTTACATAACTCAACCACTTCTCCATGTATTTCCTCCAATCCAGAATTGGGTATGGCCATCGAGACAAGTTTTCTGGCGGTGGACAGTTGGGCCTCAGCCACGGAACTGCCGCCGAACAGCAACATCGCGAGAATCAATATTCTCATTCCTGACACTTGTCTTTTCATATCAAAAGCCTTTTTTGAAACATCAGAAGCCTTTGGGGAAAACATCAGAAGCCTTCATTTTTATCCTTGCCGCTCACTATTGATTCGTACTCCAGATTACCTTTAGTCTGTCCTCCGTGCATCAGCACACGCTCAATATTGAACCGCGGACGGCCCTTCACCTCTATATATATCTTGCCGACATACTCACCAACGATTCCAAGACCGATGAGAATACAGCCGGAACAGAACCACAGCGACAGCATCAGCGACGACCAGCCCTGTACGGCATGGCCGGAAACGTAGGTGTAGAGAATCCACACGAGTATGCAGAAGGCTATGAATATGAACATTATGCCAAGATACAGGACAAGATGGACAGGATATGAAGAGAAACTGGTGATGCCGTCGAAAGCAAAGGCCAGCATCTTCTTCAGCGGATATTTGCTTTCTCCGGCGAAACGCTCCGTGCGGTCATAATACACACTAGCTGTGCGGTAGCCGACAAGGGGAACGATGCCGCGCAGGAATATATTGCGTTCGGAGAACCGGAGAAGATGTTTCACGGCGCGGCGGCTCATCAGACGGTAGTCGGCATGATTGTAGACGGTCTTCACTCCCATTGCAGCCATGAGACGGTAGAACGTCTGGGCGGAGAAACGCTTGAACCACGTGTCGCTCTTACGGCCGGCACGCACTCCATAGACAATATCACAACCTTCCTCATAGCGCTGCAACATCTCGCGGATGGCATTGACATCGTCCTGCAGGTCGGCATCTATCGTAACAGCAACATCGCACCGTTCGACGGCCACGGTCAATCCGGCGACAAGCGCATTCTGATGACCGACATTGCCGGCGAGGTTCACTCCGCAGACAAAATCGTTGGTTTCATGAAGGCTTTCTATGAGCGGCCACGTCCCGTCGCTGCTTCCATCATTGACATAAAGGATATAGCTGTCTGCCGATATACGCCCCTCGTCCACTAACGACGTGACGACGTCCGTCAGACGGCGCGTCGTTTCCGTGAGCACCTTTTCCTCCTTATAGCACGGCACCACTATGGCTATCCGCAGCGGAGATTTGTTTTTCATTCCTGTTCCATTATTCATTGTCACCGTCGGTATTTTCACTATTATAGTTATGCTCTGCCACGGCCATGTGTTTCGCACTCAAATGTCGTGGCGGACATGTCATCCATGCCCCACCCCACCGTGTCACTTCCTGTACTTCTTTATCACGCTGTATGACATGTATAGTCCCAATTCACCTGCCTTACTAAGATCCTCGAGGCCTTCTACTGTTTTTTCACTGAGCAATCTGGCTATACCTCGATTATAATAAGCCTCAGCCAAATTGCGATCCACCTCCAACGCTCGGGTATAATCGTCTATCGCACGGGCATAGTCCTTGCGCGAAGCATAGACATTGGCTCTATTATAATACAAATAAGCGCATTGGTCATTATAAAGTATAGCATGCGTAAAGTCGTCATTTACATTGGCCATCTTCAATGTCACATCGTCACCTTGAGAAGCATCAAACTCATTCTGCTTCCACTGGCATACGGCGCGTTGCCAATAGGCCATTGACAACGTGCTATCTTCACGCAGACATGCTGTCAGATCTTCAATTGCAGCAGCGAAATTTTGTGTCACAGAATAAGCCACAGCCCGATTCAACAGTAGCCGGGAATTCACATCATTGTTATCAACTGTACGGGAAATAACAACGGACAAACTGTCTATGTATGCAAAATAATGTGCTGACTTTTTTTCGTCGAGCACCGTCGGGTTACAGTTGATATATATATGATCTGCCGCAGGAATGTTCTGGTTGTATGCATCCACCTGTCTGTCGTACGCCATATACGGTTTGACCTCCGTGCGATGTTGTTCGTATGACAATTCAAACATTGGAAGGAAAGCCATATCAACTTTGTGGTTTTGAACCCGCCCCCGGTATTCACTTTCATATTCATGCTCGACTTCCTGCTCATCTGCCACCACGAGCTGATTATATTTATCAGGATCAACATCACTCCGTTTGCGTAGTTGTTCCTTATTTAGTCGTGGCTGTGCACCATAAAGATGTTTGTATAATTGCGCTTTGTAAACCCGGAATTCATCGGCTTCAGCCTGTTTTACCATACCGAGGCGGCGATAGCAAGCCGCACGATACTGAAGGCCGGTCCAAAAATTAGGAAATTCTTTTATAACCTTGGTATAATCGCGTATGGCACCACGCAAATCACCGGTCTTGTCAAGCAACAAAGCACGATTGAAAAGTGCCATAACATTGTCCGGTTCAAGGTCAAGGACGAAATCAAAATCCGTTATGGCACGATTGTCATCACCCACTTGAGCACGAAGCAGACCGCGGTTGTAATGTCCGAGGAAGTTGTTCGGTTCTAAATCCAGTGCTGTGTCATAGTCAGCCATAGCCCCACGCAAATTGTTCCGATTCACACGAGCCAAAGCGCGGTTGATATAATTGCCCGACTGCTTCGGCACGAGATGGATAGCCTTATCAAGATACGTCTCCGCTTCTTGCCACTTGCTTGCAGTCAGACTCATCACCGCACGAACAGCCCAAGTTCCTCCGTCATACGGGTCGATCTCCAGACTTTTGTCCAAAGCCTCGATTGCACGTACCGTATCCTTCTGATGCAGATAAATCTCTGCTCGCATGGAATATCCCTGAGCATAATTGCTCCAACGTGTGAGCACGGTATCTATATCAGCCAAAGCTGCATCATAATCTTTTTTATGTATGCGACATAGCACACGGTTATGCCACAGCATACGGTTTTCGGGTTCATATTTCAGTGCGCGCGTATAATCGGCAATAGCACCGTCATAGTTTTCCTGTCTGATTCGCGACAAGCCACGTAACTCGTAAAGTCCGACAACATAAGGATTGCGCTCAATGGCCTCAGAACAATCACTCTCTGCTCCCGAAAAATCATCAAGATAATATTTAGCCACAGCCCTATAAAACCACGGTTCATATAAATATGGCTTGGTATTTATGACTTGATTGAAATATTGCATGGAAAGAACATAGTCTTCAAAATAGAGTGCGCTTCGACCTATGGTTACCAGCCTGTCTGTATTAAACTGCGGCATGGCAGCAAGTGGAAGAAGTAATAATATGAAGACAACAACCTTTCTACGCATAAATATCCAATCAAAAGCAATGAGGTAAGAATGAAGAGATATGATTAACTCTAAAATATCATACCTCTTCACCTTAACTAATTCATTATTTTTTCACTGCTGCCTTTGTCTTATATCCGCAGCGATAACGTCCCTGAAGCAACGCTCGCATTTTACTCTTAATGAGTTGTTTTCTCAAAGGGGATATTCTGTCGACAAAGACTTTACCTTCCAAATGATCAAATTCATGTTGCATAACACGGGCCAAATAACCGTCCACCCATTCATCATGAGGTTTCATGTCGGCATCCATGTAACTTACACGAATTCGCGTAGGACGTGTCACCTTCTCATGTATTGCGGGCAAGCTAAGACAACCCTCTTCCATCGTTTCCGTATTAGTATCGTCATATTCCAAGATATGCGGATTTATGTATGCTTTACGGAAATCCTTATATTCTGGCAGTTCGTCGGACAAGACGTCAAGGTCTATCACCACGACACGAATGGACTTGCCTATCTGCGGAGCAGCCAACCCGACACCATCAGATTCCACCAGCGTCTCAAACATGTCACGTATCAATTCATCCAAATTAGGATAGTCCGCGGGAATATCCTCGGCAACCTTACGCAACACAGGTTGGCCATATATATATATAGGTAATATCATTGTTATGAAATAACTCCATCCCGGACGGCCTTCGACGGATTGTTCGGACATTAATCTATTGTCTACGATATCAGGCCTTTCCGGATAGTTCGAAATGAATTCTTATCGGTTATACTTTTATGTTTATATTTGATGCACTACGCTCTATTCTTCTATTGCAGCCACGCTTCCCTAACCTTTTCGGCTTACGCCTTATTCGGATGACGAGCCCGCATATAGTCCTGCAGTATAATGGTTGCGCTGATTTCGTCCACCAGTTCCTTATTCTGCCTGGCTTTGCGTCCCAGCCCTCCATCAATCATCGCCTTGTGAGCTAACACAGAGGTAAAGCGCTCGTCATAATAGTCCACTGGTATTTGTGGCATTTCCTTGGTCCACCGAGCCACAAACTGTCTCACCCGTCCCAGATTTTCACTCGGTCGGCCATCAGGTTGCCGCGGTTCGCCAATCACAATACGCTCCACATCCTCCCGAGAGACATAATCCTTAAGAAATGTCATCAGCTCTGATGTAGGAACAGTCGCCAGCCCTCCCGCTATAAGTTGAAGAGGGTCTGTGACTGCGATTCCCGTACGTTTTTTGCCGTAGTCTATCGAAAGTATCCGCGCCACGTTTCAAGAATATCTCATTCTGATTAACGACCGCTGAAAAGCAACCATGCATCAGGATACTTCGAGCGGAACTCATTGCGGCTGACTGCAGCATCTGATTTATTATCAAATGTTGCTGCAACTACGCGATACATGTTACGCGCTTCGTTCTTCACAACCTGAGCGTCATAACCACCGTTGCGCAAAGTTTGCTGCAATCCTTCCGCATTTGCAATCAGAGAGAACGAGCCGACAACGACACTGTATGCCTTTAGACCGGAACCATTAATCAGAGACACTGTCTCCTGACGAACTTGAACATTGTCTGTATTATCAAGAACCTGCGACTCTGTGACAGGCTTAACCTCCAAAGGAGTAACAACATTGGTTTCCTGCTGCACAGGCTCTACTGTTTGCTGGGCTGTCTCCTGAGCCTTAGCCTTCTCGTATGCTTTCTTATAAGCACTCTCACTTGATTTACAGCTCGTGAAAGCCATAGCCGCACACAATCCTGCGCATAACACCACGTATTTCTTCATTTTTAATACTTTATTAATAGTTAAACTTAGATATTGCTTATTTGCAAAAAATATTTGTGCGAAGTTACAAAATATCATCCAAACACCACACACACTCGCACATAAAGTTTGTTAAATACCCGAAATAGTGACGTTTTAACAAAAAATGATAGTTCTGCTGACAACCTTTCAGAAAATGTTTCGTACATTTGTGAAATCAAAACTATTGTTTCACCATTAAAAATCAAATGATTATGAAAAGTTTAGGTTACATCGGAGCTTTCCTCGGCGGAGCACTCGCCGGAACAGTTGTTGGACTCTTGCTTGCCCCTGAGACAGGAAAGGACACACGCGAGAAAATCACAGACGCAGTCGATGATTTTCTCAAGAAGCACAACATCAAACTCTCACGCAAGGAAGTCGGCGATCTCGTTGACGACATCGAAGAAGCGACACCCAACGTTTGAACCACGGCCCCGGTGTGACAACGGCACGCCGGACATAGTTGAGAACTTATGTTATCAAGCGACAAAAACGTAGAATCATTAGCACAACTTGTCATTGTGCTCAAAGATTACATCGGACTTCAGAAAGACTATCTGAAGTTCGATGTAATTGACAAGTTGGTGCGTCTCGTAACAGCACTCACCCTGACCATCATCTTCTTCATTTTGATGATTGGCGTCCTCTTCTATTTTTCTTTCGCCACAGTCTTTTGGATGGCCCCACACACAGGCATAGCCTGCGCCTTTGCCATTGTGGCAGCATTCTTCCTGCTCTTGCTATGTGTGATTTTCGCTTTCCGCAAGAAGTGGATAGAGCGCCCACTCATCAAGTTCATGACAAAGACGCTGTTAGGATAGCCCCATCGAAAAACAACAATAAATTTATGGAAACCGACAGAAACACCATCAACACCCTCGAAGAGCTACAAGCACGCAAGGAGCAAATCAGAGTCGAAATCCATCAGAAAGGAGATGTTGTCGCCGAACTATGGAGTGGGCTCTTCACGGAAAAGAAGGCAAACACACGTGGAGAAATGATAGCAAGCATCGTGAGCAAAAGTATAACGGCGTTTGACGCATTCATGCTGACCAGAAAACTCATAAAACAATACGGGCATCTGTTCGGAAAAAGAAAACATTAACGCCGTTGAAACCAATTTAAGGGTATAAAAAAAGGAGTACCGCTGTACTCCAATCTTTGTTAACCTTAAATCTAATACTATGAAAAACACACTGCAAAATTAAGAATATTATTTTAAAGTGCAATACATTATATATGATAATTACACTTTAATAACATCGTTTAACAACTGTTTGAAAATCACAATCGCTTCACACCTCCAATATTTGACCGTCGTAAGCAAGTTCAATGCCATCCTGGAGCATCCGGTTGACATCCTCATGACGTCCGATGTGATGACTGGAGTGGATCAACAGCGTGCGGCGCGCCCCCACTCGATGCGCGAAATCCACAGCGTCGGCGACAAGCTGGTGAGAATGGTGGACTTTCTCAAAACGCAGAGCGTTGACCACAAGGGTTTTAACGCCATCGAGATAAGACAGCTCCATATCGGATATAGATTTCATATCGGTGACGTAAGCGAAACTTCCGAAACGATAACCGAGAATGGGCAGTCGGCCATGCATCACCTGTATCGGCATAATGTCAATGTCACCGATACATAACGGCACATGTGGCTCTATGACATTCAACCTTATCTCTGGAATATTGGGATATTTCACATCCGAGAAACAATAAGGAAGCGCCTGACGTAACGACTCCGCGGCACGGGCATCAGCATATACGTCGATATCACCAAAGATGCAATAAGGACGCACATCGTCTATGCCTCCGACGTGGTCATAATGAGCGTGAGTGACAAGTATGCCGTCAATGCGCCGGAACTCGCGCCCCATCATCTGCTGGCGAAAATCCGGGCCGCAGTCTATGAGCAACCGTGTCGACGCAGTCTCGATCAAAGCCGAACAGCGCGTGCGCTTATCATGAATGTCTGTACTTGTGCAAACATCACAGCAGCAACCCAACGTTGGGACGCCACAACTTGTTCCTGTCCCAAGCAACGTTACCTTCATACGATATTGACCTCCGGTGTTATGTCGATACCGAACTTCTCCATCACGTCGCTGCGCACTGCCTCACACAACGCAACTATCTCCCGTCCCGTCGCTCCGCCGCGGTTGACGAGCACGAGCGCCTGACGCGAATGGACACCGGCACGTCCGAGCGACCGTCCTTTCCATCCGCACTGCTCTATCATCCAGCCCGCCGGAATCTTCTCGTGGGCGTCATCGACGGTGTAATGGGGCATGCCGTCATACTCCGCGGCCAGTCTTTCGTAGACGTCGCGCGTCACGACAGGGTTCATGAAGAAACTGCCGGCGTTGCCCTCCACCTCCGGATCGGGCAGCTTAGCGCGCCGTATGTCCGTTATGACCTGCCGCAGCTCAGCCGCCGTGGGCGTGGTGAAGCCCTGGCGCTCCAACTCCGCGCGGATGTTTCCGTAGTCAAGGTTGGGGCGGAAGACACGACTCAGGCGATAGGTGACATACGTAATCACGTATCTTCCGGCCCAATCGCGCTTGAAGCGGCTCTGACGGTAGGCATACTGACAGTCGTCGCAGCAGAACGATACGGTCCCGCCGGTGGTCAGGTCGACGGCCTCCACCTTATATATAAGGTCTTTCACCTCCACTCCGTAGGCCCCTATGTTCTGGACGGCGCTCGCCCCCACCTCACCGGGAATAAGCGAAAGGTTTTCGGCGCCATGCCACCCGCGGGCCACGCACAGCCCGACAAGTTCGTCCCACACCTCTCCGCTGCCCACGCGCAGCAGCACGCCGTCGTCCGTCACTGTTGGTTCGACACCACGGATGGCCGAATGGAGAACCGTTCCGGCGTAATCGCCCGTGAGCAGTAGATTGCTTCCGCCGCCAAGAATGAGCAGCGGGCGGTCGGCCTCTGTCAGCGACCGGGCGACATCCTGCAGTTCACTGACGGAAGAAAACTCTATGAAACGGCGGCAACAGGCGTTGATGCCGAACGTATTGTGACGGCTGAGGTCATAGTTCTGAATATCTTTCATGCGGCTATCGGTTGTTTGGTAAATCTTTATTTTGAACACAGAGACACTTCAGACACAGAGTAATATTGTCCTCTGTGTCTGAAGTGTCTCTGTGTTCAAAGTATAAACTAATTGTTGCAGCATACTTATCAAAGGACCTTAATTATATATCAAAAAACCACCCGACACGGGTCAGGTGGTCAGTCTTGTGAGCATCCAGCGGCCGTTCTTGCGACGGAAAGTCATCTCCATCTCCAAACCGTTGGATATTCCACGTATAACGAAAATCTTGGTGTTGCTCTTGCCCGGATTCTCTCCGTAGTTGATGTTATATATCATCCGGTCCGGCATCTCCGGCGCGAAAGCCGGCCATGTGTCAGGAGTGATGACGCCTTCCATCTGCTCAAAGTCATCATCTGGGTCAGGACCGACAAACTGGACGGTCTCGTCGAGGCTCTCGATCTGGAAAGTGGAGTCGGTGGCGAAATGCTGGTAGAATTTGAGGAACGAAGCGTTCTCATTTTTGTATATCGGTGATATATTGATGGCCCGCATCATCCACAATCCGTTGACACGGTCGAAGACATACTGCTTGACCGTCTTGATGTCCAGATGGATTTTCTCCACCACGACATGGCTGACGGCCGTATCCTTGCCAAGATCCATCTGACGACGGCTGTCGAATATCAGTGTATAATAGCCTTGACGCATGAAAAAGTGCTCCATCTTCCATTCGTCTTTTTCAATATACTCTGTCGCATCACCGTTGGTCACCGGAAGTGGGAAAACGATACGTTCGGTTTGCAGTTTCCGGTTAGCTGCAAAATTAAACAAGAAGTCATCGAAGAGCTCGTCAGCCGCCTTCGGCATCGGCGTCTCCTCTATCAGCAGTTCCATAGTGTCTGTGGCCTCAGCCTCAACGCTATCCACCGAATCGGCAGGCACTTCGCCGCCATCACTCGTCATCTTGCCGCCCCTACACGAGAACATAAGCAAGACTGATGCGAAAATCGCTGTTAAAAACTTGTTCATTTTAGTGTCATCGTACGATATACGCCGTCCAAAAACAGCGCAAAAGTACAACTTTATTTTGATTTATGCTCTATTTTAAGTACAAAATATTAACTTTGCAGCGAATTTAATCAATCTAAGCAGAGATGATAATTGACAAAATAGGACAGCTTCTCGAAGAAGTGAAAAACCTCAGCGCACAAAACGCAGAGGAAATAGAGGCTCTGAGACTTAAATATCTGAGCAAGAAGGGCGAGATAACAGCTCTTATGGCTGATTTCCGCAACGTGCCGGCAGACCAGAAAAAGGAAGTCGGAATGAAAATCAACGAGCTCAAACAAACAGCCCTGGAGCGCATCAACGCCTTGAAAGAGCAGTTTGAGACAACCGACGGAGAGGCAGACGGCATGGATCTGACCCGCACGCCCTACCCCATCCGACTCGGCACACGCCATCCTCTGACAATCGTTACCAACGAGATTATAGACATATTCTCCCGCATGGGCTTTGTCTTGGCTGACGGTCCGGAGGTCGAAGACGATTTGCACGTGTTCACCAAAATGAATTTTGCTGCTGACCACCCGGCCCGCGACATGCAGGACACATTCTTCGTTGAGCAGAATCCCAATGACGTAACCAAGAACATGGTGTTGCGCAGCCATACCAGTTCCGTGCAGGCACGTGTCATGGAAACCTCTCAACCTCCCATCCGCATCATCTGCCCGGGCCGCGTCTACCGCAATGAGGCCATTACTGCCCGTGCCCACTGCTTCTTCCATCAGGTCGAAGGTCTTTATATAGACAAGAACGTGTCGTTCACCGACCTCAAGCAGGTACTTCTGTCGTTTGCACGCGAAATGTTCGGAACAGACACAAAGATACGTCTGCGTCCCAGCTACTTCCCTTTCACGGAACCAAGTGCCGAGATGGATATCTCCTGCCACATCTGCGGCGGCAAGGGCTGTGGCTTCTGCAAGCATACCGGATGGGTGGAAATACTTGGCTGCGGAATGGTCGACCCCAACGTTTTGGAGCAGTGCGGCATCGACAGCAAGGTCTACAGCGGCTACGCATTCGGCATGGGTGTGGAGCGCATCACCAACCTGAAGTATCAGGTCAGCGACCTGCGCATGTTCTCCGAAAACGACACACGCTTCCTGACTGAATTCGAATCGGCGAAATAGACCGATGTCGGAAACACCAGAAGAAGACGCAAAAGAGTGAAACAAAAATGCAAATGGAGCATATGTCCCTAAACATATGCTCCATTTGCATTTTTGACATAGTCCTTTTGATATATATAGCCTTACGTCTACGAACAAAAGTCACACAAGCAACCATCACATTTCGTACAACCCCATATTCGCATTTTGCCAACCTCATTTTTATCAATCTCACATTTTGGGTCCTTCCGTCTTTTATCTTTACAAAATTCGTTCCGGAAAAACTCTCGTTTCCGGCTGTCTCCCATACCAATGAGGCCCTCTCGGCCCGCCATACCATCTGTCAGGCATGCAAAAAAACACTCGAAAAAATGCCGTCGGTATGCCGTAAGGGCCCCACGGCTCTTCAAAAACGAAGAAATCAGCGACTTTTTGCTTGCCGTTTTTGAGCAAAAAAGAGGTCGTCGGCGAGCAATAAGGCCCTTATTGGGTCACAACGAGCACGCCGTCAGATTGCAACGGGGCGCTCGTTGCAATGCAATAACGGCCTCGTTGCAGAGCCGAGAGGCCCTTACGACAGCCCCTCAAACTCCACAAAAAAGCAAGAGCCTTCGGTTGCGATTGTAAGAGACTGTACACCAATAAATTACAAAAACAGCGATTTCCCGGCCGTAAAAAAGTCCGCTTTTCCACCTTCGCAGAATTTGAAAATTTGGGAGCATGGCAGGAAAATTTTGAAAAGTGGCCTTGGATTTTGCCTTAAAATTCAGATTTTTTCGGACATTCGCAGTTGTTGATGATCATGACCAATGCCCAAAGAGACTCTTCTTATGTCTTTGTTTGGACAAAAAAGTTCCCGAAAGTCTTTGTTCAACTTTCGGGAACTGCTCAAAGCAGGCACATCATTATGACTAATACCTACGTAACACTTGTGTTAATACGTACCTACAACGAACTGTCATCCTGTTCGTCATCTTCCCAAAGTTCGAAATCATGGCCTTTTGAGTTCAATTCGCCTTCATAAGGATCTTTGTTTATCCCGATATTTCCCGTTTCCGGACTGCATGCCATTATATGAGCCATGTCACATTCCATAGTCTCACACAAAGGAGCAATATATTTTCTCTTCATAATCGTATAAGTTAAATCACTATTTTATAATCACTTTCTTTCCTCCGACAATATATATACCGGCCTTCAAGCCCTGCGTGGAGCGTCTTATACATGTACCCTGCACTGTGTAAACATCGTCGTCATCGAGTTCACCTGAAGTCTCTACGGCTGCTATACCCGTGGTTCCGTTGTCATCATCTCCGATGACATGTACCTTGACAGCTTTCGCCTTACCGTCCGTATGATAGTCGTAGCTACCGTCTGCCTTGTTCTGTATTGTCAGATAAAATCTGCAAGAAGGCAAGGCTTGGTCTGCATTTGTGACTGAACGGAATGCCTGTTCGTCAGCATTGAGAAAATAGCCATACTTGTCAAGCAATGTCGTCTTGTCATAGATACCCACAAAGTTGAATTTCTGTTTTATCGTCGAGCAATCGATTTGTGGGACCTCCGTCTTTGCCAACGACGTACCTGTGACTGTCAAAGTCTGTTCGCCGGCTGTTTTCGCTTTTATCAGACATGGCATGTTAGGGGCTATCACGCTGCCTTCTTCAAGTTTTATATATTCAATGGTCGGAGCCCCGTCAATGAGTTCGGTATCCCAGATTTCCGCAAAATCAAAATTTGCAAGAATATCTCCGGTGAGCGTGATCTGGAACGGAACAAACAACGTCTGCCATTTGTCAGAGAAGTTTCTTGTATAACTTACAGTGACATCATTGATGACTTCTTTTATATTTATGCTCTTCATGGCCGCATCCGACACGCTGATATTTGCACCACTGACAAGTTTCACTTTTGTACTTGTACCATCATTGTTTTCAAGTACGGCATTAAACAGTTCGTCCGTAGCACCGCTTACGTTTCCACCGGTCATGACAATCGATGAATTGCTGCCAATGTTGACATCGCCTTCAACCGTTCCTCCATCAATATTGACGCTTGCGCCATTGCCCGTGGCCGACACGCCGTCCGTGATTGTTCCATCGGAGATTGTTATATTCGACTTCTCCGCTTGAGCGACGGCCTTTCCGGTGATTGTACCGCCTTTGATCTCTATGGAGGCGTCATAACCGTTGTTTACCACGTTGCCCGTGAACGTTCCGTTCTCGATAACGGCCGATGCAGGATTGGCTTTGCTCGTCCTGTCGACCTGAACAGCAGCGATGTGTCCATTAAACGTCCCATTGCCTTTTATCGTGACCGAACCTCCGGAGTTATAAATATACACGGGATAATTGGCTTCATAAGAACCACCGTCTATGGTAACATCAGAACCGTTCGATGGCGCTATGCATGCAGCGAAATAAGAATTAGTCGCTGTATTTTTCATCGTACAGTTTGTGAATGTCGCCGTCGAACGGATCACGTCAAAAATCGGACCTACAGTCGTATCGACATTTACATTCGTAAAATTGATCGTACTGCCGGCCCCGGCCTGGAACACGCCTGCTGTCGCATGAGTGCTTCTGCAGATGAAAGCGCCTCCGGTAACAGAAATGTTGACCTTCATTTGATAACCATTTATGATACTGTAAGTATGACCTCCGGTCTCTTCCGCATTGACATTGTTGAACGTCAGAGACTGATTGCTTCCGCGAAAAGCGAAAAAGCTACCGTCACCAGTCGCGCCTTTAAAAGATACGTCACTTGCTATCAATGTGGTATTGGCGCCGGCAGCACCGCTCGCATCGCGGAAATCAACAAAGCCATAGGACGTGGTGTTGGTCTCCGGAGTTACAATCCATCCGGAATTGCCATCAATGGTGAGTGTGACATTAGATAGCCTGAACAATCTGTTCATTGTGACATTGTTAGTTATCGTATGTCCGCTCAAATCAAGGGTGATTGATTTTGTAACCGGTATCATCTCCGTCACAGCGACATCACCCAACAGTGTGACCGTCTGTCCGTCTCCGGCGGCAGCTACGGCTTCTCCCAGAGTAGCATACTCTATCTCCCCTACTTTTGCATCGTTGGCAAAAGTACAAACAAATGTGCCTGCACCCAGCAAAAGGCACAAAGCGAAACGAGTGAAGTAATTTGTTTTCATCGTTATAAAAATTACCTTTCGTCACCCCCAAACGAATAAACCTAACTTAAAATGGCTTTCTATGTTGACTTCAACATAAAAAAAGGCGGGGAGTTCTACCTTGACTCGTCCCGCTATCTGAGGCCTTCGCATTGCCCATCACTGCCTGAACGAGCAACGCAGAAGTCCCACACCATGCAATATAACAATACACTTCAATCCCGATACAATGCCGCAACACACTCCATATATAGAATATAGGAGTGGCTACGACAAAGTTTGAAGTGACTATTAATCACATCCTGTGAGCATCTACTATTGCTTTGATTTGGCAGTGATTGAAAGTTGCGAAGTTTCAGATAGCCAAAGACAAAGCGCATGTAAACGCCTTTCTTATATATTAAAGTATTCTCATCCTTGCTCCAATCCCCAAAGAGAAGGAACGCGGCGTGAAAATCGCAGCAAAGGTACAAAAATCTTGATACACAACAAAAAAGACAACAAAAAAAATAACGAAAAGACAACAAAAGTAGATAAATCAGCGACTTGTAAAGATTTGCAAAGACGAAGAAAGATGATTTAAGTATTGAGAAAACACATCACAATATCCGATATTGGGAGTGACCGCAATATTGTTTGGTTGAGGCGTACCGCATCCCAACAATAGGCAGAGATTAATTTATCACTCCGATATCGGATGAAGCACAAAAAAGTCCGGCTATCGTCGCAACGAGATTGTTGTGACAATAGCCGGACAGATGAGACTGTTCTAAGAATCAATAGTTTTCGGCCTTTATCTCGAAGTAGCTCTGTGCGTGGTCGCATACGGGGCATACCTCGGGAGCTTTCTTTCCGATGACGATGTGACCACAGTTGCGGCACTGCCATACGGTGTCACCCTCGCGAGAAAAGACGATGCCCTCCTCGATGTTGGCCAACAGACGGCGATAGCGCTCCTCGTGAGCCTTCTCAACAGCAGCGACCCCGCGCATCCGGGCTGCAATCTCGATAAAACCTTCCTCTTCAGCCTCCTGTGCCATGCGGTCATACATATCCGTCCACTCGTAGTTTTCTCCTTCGGCAGCAGCCTTCAGATTCGACATGGTGTCGCGGATAGCACCGCCTTCAAGATACTTAAACCACAATTTTGCATGCTCCTTCTCGTTGGCAGCTGTCTCCTCAAAGAGAGCGGCAATCTGCTGATAACCTTCCTTCTTTGCCTTTGAAGCAAAGTATGTGTACTTGTTGCGTGCCTGTGATTCACCGGCGAAAGCCTCCATGAGGTTCTTCTCTGTTTTTGTTCCTTTCAATTCTTTCATAATCTGTAAAGTTTAATATTGTTAATCAATTCTATTTCTCTTTGTCCGCCGACACAGCTACATCACCTGAATGTCGTCGGCTGCATCTTCTTTAATTGCAAAGATAGACTTTATAAATGACAAGAACAACAAAAATATGATAGAATTATTCTTTCGGCTGATAGAAATCATCTATAAACGACATCCCCAAAACAATATTTTGACTATCTTTGCATACATCAGAATACAAAAAAGCAATACATGACTCTACAACAAATGCAATACGTCACGGCTGTCAACCGCCTACGCCATTTCGCCCGGGCAGCCAAGGAGTGTGGCGTGACCCAACCCACACTCAGCGCCATGATACGCAAGCTCGAGGAAGAACTGGGAGTGGCAATCTTTGAACGCTCGTCACAACAAGTCGAGCCGACACCGGCCGGTCTGCTCGTCATAGAAGAAGCTCAGGCCATGTTGGACTGTGAACGCAGAATAAGGGACATCATCGACGAACAACGACAGTCGCTCTGCGGAACGTTCCGCATGGGCATCCTGCCCACCATCGCCCCCTATCTGTTGCCGAGATTTATGCCGTGGCTGGGCAAAAGATATCCCGAACTCAATCTGCATGTCTCAGAAATGAAGACGGAAGAGATAAAGGATGCGCTGGCACGAAGGGACATTGATGCTGCCGTGGCCGTGAATATCGACGGCCTGGAGGGGTTCACCCAAACGACACTCTATTATGAACAGTTTGTGGCGTACGTTTCGCGAGAGTCATCTCTTTTTGCCCGCCGTAACATCGTGGTCTCTGACATACGTAACGAATCGCTCTGGCTGTTGGACGAGGGCCACTGCTTCAGAGACCAGCTCGTAAAATTCTGTCAGCTGAAAGCGGCCGACAAAAGCAAATCCAACTATCTGTTGGGAAGCATCGAGACTTTCATGCGTATGGTGGAAAGCGGCAACGGCATCACATTCATCCCTGAGTTGGCCCTCGAACAATTGACATCACAACAGAAAGAGTTGGCGCGACCGTTCGGACTACCCATCCCTGTGCGCGAAGTGGTCATTTTGACAACCGGAAAATTCATACGCAAAGCGATATTAGACACGATAATCAATGCCATCGTGACCCACGTTCCCGAGCGCATGCTACGGCTTAACAATACGGAACAGCGCATTTGACTGTCATAAATGATGGTTTTAGAGAAAGTATTTGCCGTTTCAGTGAAAATATAGTATATTTGCATAAAACATACCACAATCTTCCAACGACCGAATAGCCGCAATGGAAGTTGGTATCAAGATTACACATTATTATATATTATAGAACTACTAAAATAAAATATAGCTATATGAGAAACAAACTTTTATTGTTCGCCCTGTCTATGGCAGCAACGGCGACAGCACAACGTCACGAAGTGACTCTGACCGACGGTTGGACGTTTTCACGCGACAAGGCGCAATGGGAAAATGTGACCATCCCCCACGATTGGGCCATCAGCGGTCCTTTCGACAAGAAGTGGGATCTGCAGGTGGTAGCAATCGAGCAAAACGGAGAAAAGGAAAAGACTGAGAAGTCCGGCCGCTCGGGCGCCCTGCCGTGGATTGGCGAGGGACACTATCGGACAACTGTCAGCATCCCGGCCGACTGCCGCCATGCCGAATTGGTCTTTGACGGCGCGATGAGCGAGCCGACAGTGAGCGTCAACGGACAGCGTGCGGGTTATTGGGCCTACGGATATAACGCCTTTAATGTAGACATCACGCCATACATGAAAGCCGGTGACAATCTGGTCGAAGTCGACTTGAATAACGTGGAAGAAAGCAGTCGGTGGTATCCCGGTGGCGGAATATACCGTCCGGTGAAACTCATCACGACGGGCGACGCAAGGTTTGAGACTTTCGAGACGTTCGCCTATACGACACGCGCCGACAAAAAGACGGCAGAAATGAAGGTGACAACAAAAGTGGCAGGTAATCTGACGGACGGAAACATCGGCGTGAACATTGCCCTCTACGATCAGAAAGGATTTATCGTAGCCGAAAGTCACTGCGGACAGACAGAGACGGGAGACATCGAGACGGTGATGAACATAAGGAAGCCGCAGCTATGGTCGCCGGAATCGCCCTACCTCTACAAGCTGGTGACGAAGCTCTTCCGCAACAACAAGCTGATAGACCAGCAGACGACCAACGTCGGAATACGCACGGTGACAGTGACGAAAGACGGCGGTTTCCAGCTCAACGGACAGACTCGTAAAATAAAAGGCGTCTGTCTGCATCACGACCTCGGCCCCTTGGGAGCTGCCATAAACAAGGCGGCACTCATCCGTCAGATAAAGATGATGAAAGCGATGGGATGTGACGCCATACGCACGGCCCACAACATGCCGTCAACGATGCAGATGGACATCTGCGACTCGTTAGGCATGATGGTCATGGCCGAGAGCTTCGACATGTGGAAATATGCAAAATGCAAGAACGGATATGCCCGCTTCTTCGACGAATGGAGCGACCGGGACATCGAAAACCTGGTGAAGAACCACCGCAACCACCCGTCAATCATCATGTGGAGCATCGGCAACGAAATTCCGGAACAAGGCATGAGAGGCGGCAAGGAGATGGCCAAGAGACTTCAGAACATCTGCCACCGCCTCGACCCGTCACGCACGGTGACGCAGGGAATGGACCGCGTGGACAACGCGATGAAGACGGGATTTGCCCAGGTGATGGACGTTCCGGGCTTCAACTACCGTCTTCACAAGTATGAGAAGGGACTGAAGGAACTGCCGCAGGGCTTCCTGCTCGGTTCCGAGACGGCGTCGACGGTAAGTTCGCGCGGCGTATATAAATTCCCGGTGGAAATCGCAAGCAACAAGAAGTATGCTGACGGACAATGCTCAGGATACGACACGGAACACTGCTCGTGGAGCAATCTCCCCGATGACGATTGGAGATGGCAGGATGACTACGACAAGGTCATCGGTGAATTTGTTTGGACCGGCTATGACTACCTTGGCGAGCCGACACCCTACGATGAGTATTGGCCCAGCCGCAGCAGCTATTTCGGTATCTGCGACCTGGCCGGTCTACCAAAGGACAGATATTATCTGTACCGCAGCAAATGGAACAAGGATGAGCACACCGTACACCTTCTGCCCCACTGGACATGGCCGGAGCGCAAGGGAAAGGTGACTCCTGTCTACTGCTACACGGACGGCGTGGAAGGCGAACTCTTCATCAACGGCAAAAGTCAGGGCCGCGTGCGCAAGAACAAGGATGGCAGACTGGACCGCTACCGTCTGCGCTGGAACAACGTGAAATATGAACCGGGCGAGATCCGCGTTGTCGTATTCGATGAAAAAGGCAACAAAATCGGAGAAGACAGCCGGCACACAGCCGGTAATCCGGCACAAATAGTTCTCTCGGCCGAATATGCGGACGACGCAACAAAGGCGTTGAAAGCAGACGGACACGATATGGCGTTTGTCACAGTCTCACTTGTCGACAAAGACGGAAACCTCTGCCCTACCGCTGACGACCAACTGACATTTGAGGTGACAGGTGACGGAACGTATCAGGCAGCGTGCAATGGTGACGCAACGTCGCTCGAACCGTTCACGCAACCGCAAATGAAACTTTTCGGCGGACAGTTGGTTGTTGTTGTTCGCAGCACGAAGACAGCCGGTACAATGACGCTCAAAGTGACCGACAGCAAGCGTAAACTGGTGAAGACGATAGACATCAAGAGTATCTGACAGTCTGTTTTTCAAGACCTTTCAAACTCTTTCGTGGAATAAGGAGTGAGGAATGAGGAGTGAGAATAGCGTTGTAATCATCCGACAAAGCTATTCTCACTCCTCGTTCCACGCCCCTCACTCCTCGTATATCCCATCTTTAAATATATCAAAAGATTATACCTACAACCACTTTTTTCATTCAAACAGACCGATAAGTCGAAAAAAATGTGTAAGTTTGCAAACCGAAAAGAGATAGTCAACAGATGAAACTCATAATCATGACTAAGCCCACATTCTTTGTGGAGGAAGACAAAATACTCGCATCACTTTTCGATGAGGGTCTGGATAACTTACACCTCTACAAACCGGGAGCTGAGCCAATGTACTCAGAGCGGTTGCTCACACTCTTGCCGGATGACTATTATGGCAAGATTACTGTTCACGATAATTTTTATCTAAAAGACGAATACGGACTGAGGGGTATCCATTTGGATGACGACAAGGTTGAAATACCATCCAAATATAAAGGCCGCATCAGCAGGACGTGTTGTGCTTTGGAGCAACTGAAAGAGGCGAAAAAGAAGTCTGACTATGTCTTTTTGGACTATGTATTTGATAGTCAAACCTATCAGGAAAAGAAAGCCGCTTTCTCTCAAAGCGAACTGAAAGAAGCCTCAAAGCGAGGACTGATTGACAAGCATGTGTATGCCTTAGGCGGTATGAACCTTGACAATCTGCATATCGCAAAAGATTTAGGCTTCGGAGGTGTTGTAATATGCGGAGATTTGTGGAACAGATTCGATATTCACAACGAGCTGGATTATAAAGACCTTATCGCACATTTTGAAAAAATACGCAAAGCTGTGGGGTAGAAAGAAAACATAACACTGTATCAATTCATAACTGACAAACGAAAATGAGTGCACAAAACTCTTACATGGTTTTCTCGGGTACAAACACGAGATATCTGGCAGAGAAGATTTGCCAAAGCCTTGGTTGTCCGTTGGGCCAACTTGTGATTACACATTTCTCTGATGGCGAATTTGCCGTATCATACGAAGAATCCATCCGCGGGCGCGATGTTTTCCTCGTACAGAGCACATTCCCCAATTCAGACAACCTGATGGAACTGCTGCTGATGATTGATGCGGCAAAAAGGGCTTCGGCAAGAACAGTCAATGCCGTAATCCCGTATTTCGGATGGGCTCGTCAGGACCGCAAGGACAAACCGAGAGTTAGTATCGGTGCCAAATTGGTGGCAGACCTGTTAAGCGTGGCCGGCATTGACCGCCTGATAACAATGGACTTGCACGCAGACCAGATACAGGGCTTCTTCGATGTTCCGGTAGACCACCTGTATGCATCCGGGGTCATCATGCCCTATCTGCAGAGCCTCCGTCTGAAAGACATGGTCATCGCGTCACCTGACGTGGGTGGATCTAAGCGCGCCAACACGTATGCCAAATATTTCGGATGCCCTCTCGTATTGTGCAACAAAACACGAGCAAGAGCCAACGTGGTCGACAGCATGCAGATTATCGGTGACGTCAAAGGGAAAAATGTCATCATTGTCGACGATATGGTAGATACTGCCGGTACCATCACAAAGGCCGCAGATATCATGAAGGAGGCCGGTGCACTGACCGTAAGAGCATGCGCATCCCACTGCGTCATGAGCGGGCCGGCAAGTGAGCGCGTACAGAACTCTTCGTTGGAAGAGATGGTCTTCACAGACTCAATCCCCTACTCTCAACGCTGCGCCAAAGTCAAGCAGATCTCCGTTGCAGACATGTTTGCCGAGGCCATACGTCGCGTGATTCACAACGAGAGCATCAGTAATCTATACCTCGTATAACGAATTACGAATTACGAATTTTGAACTACGAATTTTGAGTTGTCGGCTGCGCCGATTAGGAATTATATAATTAAGAATTAGCTGCGCGATGAATATCCCTTTCGCCAACAGACCCAATTCTAAATTGCATGATTCGTAATCAGCACAGCCGACAATTCGTAATTCAAAACTCATATTATTCACAATATTAAAATTATGAAGACTTTATTATCAATAACTGCCCTGATGGTCACAGGAAGCATTTTCGCAGCCTGCCAGTCGGGCACCTACCGCATAACCGGTAGCGGCGACATGCTGCAGGAAGGTGACACGCTGTTCCTAACCAACGACTTCATGACCGGCGCACCGGTTGACACCGTTATTGCCAAAGCCGGGAAGTTTGAACTCACGGGGACGGCCGACTCAACGTTCATGTGCCTTATCTACAGCAAGAAGAATCAGGAAGTGATGAGCTCGCCGTTCTTCATCGAGGAAGGCTCTATCGAGCTTACGCTGTCAGACAACCCGAAAAACAGAAGGGTTTCCGGTTCTTCGCTCAATAATGAATGGCAGGAACTGAACGACAGTCTCAGCCTTATCGGACAGCAGTTCAGCATGATGGCCGAAAATATGGCCACCAACAATTTGACCGCCGAGGAGGCCCAGGCATTGAACGAGAAACAACAGAAACTCGTCAAGCAATGGCAGGACATAACCTTCCGTTATGCGAAGAAGAACGCAGACAACGAACTGGGCTATTTCCTGATTACGCAGTTTTACGATCCTGACTGCAAGGACGCTGCTTCAAAGCAGCAACTGATAAGCATGTTGCCCAAAAACACGCAGGATAGACCGCTCGTGAAAACCATTCAGACAAAACTCAACAGTTCAAAGGCCACATCAGAAGGTAACAAGATGAAAGATTTCACGATGAACGACATCAACGACCGCCCCATGTCCATACTCAGCGAAATTGCCAAAAACAAGATCACGGTGATTGACTTCTGGGCAAGCTGGTGCGGACCGTGCCTCAGGGAAATGCCGTCGATGGTCGAGATGTACAAAAAGTACAAGAACAACGGCCTCGGCATTATCGGCATCTCACTTGACTCGCGCAAATCCGATTGGGAGAATGCGACAAAGTGTTTCTTCATCGAATGGCCGCAAATTTCGGATCTGAACGGCTGGAACAACGCCGCCGCACAGATGTTCAACGTCCAGTCCATCCCCTACACCATCGTCGTCAGCAGCGACGGAACGATTCTGAAGAAAGGACTGCGAGGCAGCGAGCTGGAAGAGTTTGTCGCGTCACAACTGAAATAATCAACCATACCCGACAACACATCATGAACAAACTATTTATATCCATAATAGGACTGCTGGCCGCATCTGAAATATTTGCGGTCCGGCAGCCTGACGGATACAGGATAATGGGTGAAGCTGCGATGCTGAACGACGGCGACACTCTTTTCGTTACTGACGACCCGGTCAAAGGCACTCCAACGGACACGCTCATCGTAAGGAACGGAAAGTTTGAACAAGCTGGAAAGATTGGCTCCACTGAGTTCCGCCTCGTGTACAGCACACATCGCAGAGGAATATATTCGCCTTTCTTCATCGAGCCAGGCACAATCAGCATAAGACTGTCCGCCAAACCGGAAGAGACAAGGGTGGAAGGCACTCCGACCAACGACGCATGGCAGGAGATGAACGACAGCGTGATGGAGATAAAGCGCAGGATTGACCGTCACTATGAAAACAATAATCTGAGCGACGAGGAACAGCAACAGGAGTTCAAAGAGCTGAAAGCACTGCACGCTCAATATAAAGCTCTCGTTACGGACTATGCAAGAAAGAATGCAGACAACGAGTTCGGCTATTTCCTTCTTATGGCATACAGCGATATGGCCGGCAGCATCGGACTGCATGAGCCGAACGGACTGATTGACATCGACACACGGTTGGAACTGATAAGCAAATTGCCGCATGACAAGCTGAAACGCCCCGCCATGAAACGTACCGTGGAAAAGCTCCACCAAATGAAAGCTACGGCCGAGGGCAATGTCATGCCTGACTTCACGATGGACGACATCAACGGAAAACCGGTCAATGCACTTACGGAAATCAGCAAGAACAAGCTCACCATCATTGATTTCTGGGCAAGTTGGTGCGGACCATGCCGCATGGATATGCCCGACATGGTAAGCTTGTACAACACATATAAAAACAAAGGCTTGGGAATATTGGGCGTTTCGCTTGATTCCAAACGTGAGGCATGGGAGTCAGCGAGCAAAAATCTCGGAATTAGCTGGCCTCAGGTGTCCGATTTGAAAGGATGGAACAATGCTGTCGCACAGCTGTTCAACGTCCAGGCTATTCCACAGACCATAGTCGTCGGCAGCGACGGAACGATTCTGAAGAAAGGACTGCGGGGCAGCGAGCTGGAAGAGTTTGTCTCGTCGCAACTGAAATAAACTCCACCAAATAAGCCACTTCACCCGACATTCGGAAGATATCCGACCTATACGCTGAATCTATTTTTATCTATTGCTGTCCGGTAAAACAGATTTCCGTACGGCATGCTCAATCTGTTGTAGGGACATAGTCTTGTCTTTGTCCGCAAATAACATATTGATATCCAATCTTTTTCTTGCGGACAAAGACAAGACAATGTCCCTACAACAGATTGGGCTTTTCAGATGTATGGTAGGAGGTAAGCC
>JAFULM010000052.1 GCA_017483185.1 Prevotella sp.
GATAGCCTTTTGGTTTCCGGCATCATATGTCGGACATGTGATACTATGCGCAGGATAAAAACAGTTAATTTTTATAAGTAATTGAATATTAACGGTTAAACAAAGATAAAACTTATCCAATTATTTGGATAGCAACATAGAGGGAGGGAGCTTGATATGTCCATGTCCCAAGTACACATCCCATCGTAGGGTCGCGACCCGTCGCGACCGCCTCGTGGTTCATATATAATGACACACATATCTGACCTAACCGGGCATGTTAAACCACGAGACAAGGCGGTCGCGACGGTTGGATGACCGGCGTAGCGCATGACGGACGTCATGCCTTTGCGTACTCTTGTATGCGCGGTGGCGCCCTCTTTGTGTCTCTGCGTCTTTGCGTTGAAATATGTGGGGTTATGGTGACAAGGAGGCGGTCGCGACGGTTGGATGACCGGCGTAGCGCATGACGGACGTCATGCCTTTGCGTACTCTTGTATGCGCGGCGGCGCCCTCTTTGTGTCTCTGCGTCTTTGCGTTGAAAAAATTCTTCCCCACGAGACAAGGAGGCGGTCGCGACAGGTCGCGACCCTACTTTGGTATTTTTATATTACAAAATCGTGTTCGGAAAAACGCTCAAAGATTTGCTTCCGCATGACCAATAAGGGCCTTATTACATTCTGAAGAAGGTTGGGAAGCCGCAAGTCTCTCCCTTTTGGGGAGCCGGAGGGGGCCATAAGGGCCTTACGGCTCCCAATTTTTGCAAAACTTCGCGAGTTTTTGATTGCCGTTTTTGACCCAAAAAGCACTCGTTTTCGTGCAATAGCGGCCCCGCGACCCTGCAACGGCGTGCCCGCCATGTTGCAACGGCGGCCCCGTTGCAATGCCGTAAGGGCCCCGTTGCAACCCCGCGGGGCCGCTATTGCAACCTCACCGAGGCTCTATCGGAAAACCGAAAGGCTGTCGTGATTTTTAAACGCCTGAATATCAAGATGTTAAGAAAACAGTAAATATAAAGTCATAAAATCGCCCGGATTTTGACCTTCGTGAGATTTGAAAATTTGGGAGCACGGGCGAAAAATTTTCAAAAGTGCCCCTGAATAACGGCCTAAAATTCAGAAAAAAGCGGACATCCGCCATCCGCCTCTTCCAACTTATCCGCCCTTTTCTTTGGTCATATCCGAAAATCTCCGTATTTTTGTAGAGATATCTTTATATAGCATAAACAATCGACAAACGATATGGACATCACAGAAAGATTCTTAAACTACACCAAGTTTGACACACAGTCTGCCGAGGACAGCCAGAGCGTGCCCAGCACGTCCAAACAGCTCGTCTTCGCCGAATATCTCCGCAAGGAGCTGGAGGCCGAGGGACTGGAGGATGTCGAACTGGACGACAAGGGCTACATCTACGCCACACTGCCGTCGAACATCAAGGGCAAGGACGTGCCCACCATCGGATTTATCTCCCACTACGACACGAGCCCCGACTGCAGCGGCGCGGACATCAAGGCCCGCATCGTCAAAGGCTATGACGGCGGAGACATCACACTGTCGGAGGGCATCGTCTCGTCGCCAAAGAAGTTTCCTGAACTGCTCAGCCACGTCGGCGAAGACCTCATCGTCACCGACGGTCACACCCTGCTCGGCGCGGACGACAAGGCGGGCATCGCCGAGATCATGCAGGCCGTATGCTGGCTGCGCGACCACAAGGAGGTGAAGCACGGCAAGATACGTGTCGCGTTCAATCCCGACGAGGAGATAGGCATGGGTGCCCACCACTTTGATGTGGAGAAGTTCGGATGCGAATGGGCCTACACGATGGACGGCGGAGACGTCGGCGAGCTTGAGTTCGAAAACTTCAACGCGGCCGGAGCAAAGGTCACCATCAAGGGTATGAGCGTCCATCCGGGATATGCCAAGGACAAGATGGTCAATGCCAACCGCCTCGCGGCTGAGTTTGCGGCCATGCTGCCCGCCGACGAGACGCCGGAGACGACGGAAGGCTATCAGGGTTTCTACCACCTGCTGGGCATCAAGAGCAACATTGAGAACGCGACGATGTCGTATATCATACGCGATCACGACCGCCGGAAGTTTGAAGCACGCAAGGCGTTCTTCGCCGAGTGTGCCGAAAAGATGAACGAAAAGTATGGCGAGGGAACCGTCGTTGCCGACGTCCGCGACCAATACTACAACATGAAGGAGAAGATTGACCCGTGCATGCACGTCATCGACATCGTGCTGAAAGCCATGCAGGACTGCGGCGTCGCACCGAAAGTGAAGCCAATCCGAGGCGGTACGGACGGCGCGCAGCTGTCATTCAAGGGTCTACCCTGCCCCAACATCTTCGCCGGCGGTGTCAATTTCCACGGTCCTTACGAGTTTGTCAGCATCCAGTCGATGCAGAAGGCAATGGAGGTCATCGTGAGAATATGCGAACTGACGGCCGGATATAACGACTGAATGACAAATATGTAAAACAAAAAACGAGGGTGTGTCAAAAAGCAACGGAAATCTTTAAGTGGGGTAACCATAGTCCCCTCCTTTCGAAGGAGGGGTTAGGGGTGGTTAGTCATTCTCGTCATCAAAAGTAATGATTTACAGACTTTTATTGTCTAACCACCCCTAACCCCTCCTTCTAAAGGAGGGGACTATGGTTACCCCACTTAAAGGCTTCCGTTGCTTTTTGACACACCCTCATAGTTCTTATCCTCATCAGCGAGACTGATCATCGTCAATCACTGTCCGAGACTCAGTCTGTCCAACGACTCTTCCTCGCCGACGACCCAGATGATGTCGCCTTTCTCAAAATGACGGGCGGGCTCGATTTGCGAAAGATTTTCTTCACCTTCCTCTATACCGACCACCATGCAGTTGTAGTCGCTGCGGATGCCGCTCTCCTGAAGCGTCTTGCCGATGAAGGGACTGCTGCCCGTGATGACCATCTGACGGAGTTTCATCTCCCGCTTCTCAAATTCGGGATCGTCGCCATACACCTCTTCCCGCAAGGCGGCATCCAGATTGGTCAGCTGGTCGTCGCTGCCGACCACGCGCACTCTGTCGCCGGGGAAGATGACCGAGCTGCCGTCGGGGATGTTCATGCGTCGGTTGGCACGCAGGATGCTGCTCACGTGGACTCCGAACTTCTGACGCAGACCGAGTTCGGCCAGCGTGCGGCCGGCCCACAACGAGCCGGCGGGGATGTCAAAATCGGCCAGATGGATGTCCCGGTCCAGCAGATGGCCCTCATACAGGGGACGTTTGCGACCACGCACCTGTGCCTCTATGTCACGCGAACGCAGGTTCTTGACGAACAGTCGCTCCAGACGTATGCTGCCATGCTTAAGCCGGCGGGACAGCACCATGCCGATCACGAGGGCCACGGCAATGGTTATCATCAGGGCGTTGGCAAAGCGGCTGAGATAGTTGCAGACGTAGAAGACGAACGAACAGGCTATCACCACACGCACGATAATCGTGAAGATGAGCGGCAGATGGTTGAGACGACTCTCCGCCCAAAGGGTCTTGAACTCCTCGCTGTGGTTCTTTTTCATCACCATCGCACGCAGAAACGGCGATATGAGCAACACCGTCAGAGCGCCGCAGACGAAGTTTGCCGTCCAGTGCCAGCCGACAAGGATATGGCGGATGAAGGGCAGAAAGACCGTCAGCATGACAAAGATGATGGCAATGGAAAGGATTGAGTAGATCACGACGTTGACCGTCAGCTGCATGAGCAGGCTCTTCCATTTGTTCTTGGCCGAAGACGTGGAGGGATGGCTGAGCGTTATGTGGTTGAGGGCAACAATCACGCGGGACGGCAGACGACGTTCCATCATGGCATAGCAGGGCGTCGCGGCACGCATCATGTAGGGCGTGAGGAACGTCGTTATGACCGAAACGGCCACAACCACGGGATATAAGAAGTCGCTGATGACACCGAGGGACAGGCCGAGGGATGCTATGATGAACGCAAACTCACCTATCTGGGCCATCGAGAAGCCGCACTTCATGGCTGTCTTGAGCGGCTGGCCGCTGAGGAGATAACCGAACGAACCGAGCACGGCCTGCCCGACGAGTATCGTCAGGACGATTGCGACGACCGGCAGGGCATATTCAACCAGTATGCGCGGCTCGACAAGCATGCCCACGGAGACGAAGAAGATGGCTCCGAAGAGGTTCTTGACCGGCTCGACGAGCTTTATTATCTTGTCCGCCTCAACCGTTTCTGCCAAGATGCTGCCCATGACAAAAGCGCCGAAAGCACTGCTGAAACCAACCCTCGTGGACACAACGGCCATCAGACAGCACAGTCCGAGCGAGACGATGAGCAGTGTCTCCTCATTGATGAGCTTGCGGACATTACGCAGGAACATGGGGATGAGGAAGATGCCGACGACAAACCAGAGTATCAGGAAGAAGGCGATGCTGAGCACACTGCGCAACATTTGGCCGCCGTCAGGACCGCTTCCGCCCGCGACGGCGGCGAGCATGACCATCATGACGATGGCGAGCACATCCTCGAGGATGAGCACGCTCATCACCAGACCGGCGAAACGCTGCTGACGCAGGCCGAGATCGTCGAACGCTTTATATATAATGGTGGTGGAACTCATGGCCAGCATGCCGCCGAGGAAGATGCAGTCCATCTGCCGCCAGCCGAACATCTTGCCGGCGGAGAAGCCCATCAGCATCATACAGAAGATGATGGTGCAGGCCGCAATGACCGGTGCCGCGCCCATCTTGATTATCTTTTTGAACGAGAAATCAAGGCCGAGGGAGAACAAAAGGAAGATAACGCCGATGTCAGCCCACGTCTTCACGTCGGCACTGTCCATCACCGACATCGTGTAAGGCATGTGAGGACTGACCAGAAAGCCCGCCACAATATAACCGAGGACGAGCGGTTGCTTGAGTTTTTTGAAGAGAAGGGTCACAGTCCCTGCCACGACAAGGATGAGGGCAAGGTCTTTCACGAGTTCCGGTAGCTCTGCCATGCTTTATTTTTTAATTATTAATCCTTAATTATTAATTAAAATCCGTTTAGTACCATTGCACGGCGTTGCTGTAACTGCTTCGTTTGTCATACTTGAGCGCGTCGGTGAGTGTCGCTGCATTGCACCGGAACGAGAAGTTATAGCTTGTGTAGGGCGAAAGCACAACAGAACAGGACATGTTGAAGCAATGCAAATCGCGCGAAAGTGAAGCCGTGGTCATTGATATCTTCTTGTTTTCGAAGTCATAACCGGACGAGAAACTGATGTTCCAGCCGTCACTGATGCGCACATTTCCGCTGAAGTTGAGCGTCTGGGTGATGCCGTAAGGATAGCGCATCTTGTTATAATTGAACGGAGCGCTCATGTCCTCGCGCATCGTGATGCCGTAGCCGAAACTGAGAGACCACGGCAGACTGAACTTCATGTATCCGTCGTCGTCCGTCTCCGCCTTTCCCGCATTTTCCTTACGAGCTCCACGTTGTCCCTTCTGCATGGTGTCGTCCTCATTTGTCTCGCGCTCATATTCGTCCTCTTCGTCCTCCCGTTCGTCTTTATCATCATTCTTCTTGACCCGCTCTCCGCGCAGCCACTTGAAGAAGTTGCTCACCTTTGTGTTGTCCAACGTATAGGAAATGTTCTGCGACATGCCTTGGAAACGGCCGAACTTGCCCTGACTATAAAGCGTGGTATGCTCACTGAGGCGTGGCTTTCCGTTTTCATCCAGTTCATAGGCGTATGTCGCGAAGACTGCACTCATGTTGAAAGTATAGTTTTTCGTCAACTTCAGGCGCAAGCGGGTGTTGAGGTCACTCCACGGACGTATGTCCGTAGCCATGTTGTATGACATGCTGGCGCCCAGCTCGTCGATGATGCTTATCTTCCTTACACCAGAGCTGTCGCGGTCCGAACGCACCTTCATCTCGATGTTGTTGGAGATGTCCACCGATATGCTTCCGGTCTTTCCGCGGCCCGGCACGCCATAGAGGCCGTTGGAGTAAGGCGAATATTCCACGAGAGAGACATTGCCATTGGCGTCCGTGCGCTGGTAGGACTCGTAGTAACCGTAGCGCCGTGTGCTGAAGTCAGGGGCATAATTGAAGCTGACCTGCGGGGTGAAGACGTGGCGGATGGCCACGATCTTGTCACCGAAAAGCTTCTTCCAAGGCACATACGTACCGTAGAGTTTGGTCGAAGCGCTGACGCTCATCGTCCAGTTGTAGATGTTGTAGAATCCGTCTATGGTGTCCGTGACCTCACGCTGGGCGTCTTCGTCCCACGAACGCATGATTTTGGTGGTGTACATGCGATCGGTGAAGTTGAAGGAAGGATTGATGTTCAGGTAATTAAATAAGGTAAAATTGGCACTGATTGGTATGCTGTGCTGCATGCCGTTGCGCCAGTCTCGCGTCAGACTGGAGTGCATGAGGAGATACTCCTTAGTGCTGATGGAGTTGCTGAGTTGTCCCGTGTAGGACATTGATATCTTCTCATACCACTTCTCCTTGCCCACCATAGCCTTGCGCTTGAAAGGATAGAAGCGGCTGACGGACACGTTGAGGTCAGGCAGTGTCATGGCGATGGTGGTGTCACGCATGTTCTGGTTGAGGTTGACCGTGGTGCTGAGGGTCAGTCCGATGCTCGAGAAAGTGTTGCTCATGCTCACCGACGACGTTCGCGTGCTCTGCGTATAGCTTTGCGGATTGTACATGCTGGTGAGGTTGTTGCGCTCATAGCTGCTCGTCGCGAAGTTGACACTGGCCGACAGCGAGCGGTAGGGATTGGCCTTGGCGTCCTGCCGGTGACTCCACTGTATCTTGAAGCTGGTCTGCTTCATGTAGTCCGGCATGTTCTTCTCGCCGTTGATTGTGTTCTGATAGCTGGCATAGAAGCTGCCGCTGTAACGGTAACGCTTGCGGTAATTCGTTGCCGCAGAGAGTCCCCATGAGCCTTTGGTGTATATCTCACCGATGAGTTTGAGGTCCATCCGGTCGCTGATGGCAAAGTAGTATCCGCCGTCACGCAGGTAAAATCCGCGCTCGGTCTCGTCTCCGTATGTCGGCATGATAAATCCGCTGGAGTAGCTTTTGGAGAACGGGAAGAAGCCGTAGGGTATGGCCAGCGGCAGCGGAACGTCGGCCACGACGAGATAGGCCGGCCCGAAGACGACGTCCTTGCCCGGCCGCATCTTCGCCCGTGAGAGGGCGATATAGAAGTCCGGGTGCGGACTGTCGCACGTGGTGTACTTTCCGTGCTGAAGGAAAATTTCGCCGTTGGAGTTTCGTTTGGACAGTTCGCTGGTCATGAAGCCGTCCTCCTGCTGCGTATATACGTCCTTGATAAGTCCCTTTTTGGTCTTGAAGTTGAACGACATCGTGTCATTCTCATACGTATCGTTGCCCATCTTGAATACCGGCAGACCATACATGGCTCCCGTGGAGTCTTTAGCTCCGGTCGCATGGACAAGACTGCTGTCGAGACTCATGTTGATACGGTCGCTCACGAGGTCCATGTCTTCATATACGACATGCGAATTGCCGTAGAGATAAGCCTTTCCCGACTCCGACTCGAAGACGAGTGAGTCTTCCGCCGAATAGGTCACGGGGGCGTCGATACCGTTTTTCCTCTGACGGTTGGCACTGTCGAGAGCCAGCGAATCGTCGATGGCTTTATTATAATGGTATATGGCCAACTGCATGGAGTCCATCTTGGTCGTGTCCGGTCCGGCTGCGAGCGTGGACGCCAAGGAGTCGGCCGCGATGGTGTCACCCACCAAAGAGTCGGCCGTGATGACCGCAGAGTCTTTCCGGACCACCGTATCGGCGGGGATACTGTCAGCCTGAAGCGTGAGAGTATCGACATCGGAAGCACTCTTCACCATGCCGGAAAAGAGCGCAGGAGACACGTCCGCCCACACGAAAGCGAAGGCGAAAACGAGCAAAAATATCAATGTCTTTTTTCTCACGGCTGCAAAATTACTTATAAAATAGTTAAAACCGTTCGGTTTTCGATAGTTTAACGTTAGGCGACGCCGTTTGTTTCGAATGTTTGCGGACAATCTCCCGATTGTCTGCAAGCACGACAGAACTCCGTCAACAAGCGAGTGGCGGTCCGTCACTCAAACATCTCCGCCCAACCGAGAAATCGCTTCACACCGTCATCACCGAATTTTGCGAGGCTCCGCGTGGCCTCCTCAACCGTGCGAACGCGGTCAAGATGGGATTTGGAGAAGAACTTGTCGGCGTAGCAGATGACCTGCTCCTCCATTGTCTCAGGCAGAAAGTCCCGGTGAGGTAGCGGAAGCGAGCGTTCCTCTATCGCCTTGCGTGTGATGCCGGTACCCGTGTGCCGTTCGCAGACGCGGGCATGACGCGGGTATCCCTCGGTCCGCAGCATCTCTGCTCCGATCACTCCGTGACGTATGTAGGGTTCGGTTCCGAAACACTCGATGCCGGCGGCATCCGTCCGACAGACGCCGATGTCATGCAGCATGGCGGCTTCTTCGAGAAAGGTGCGGTCGAGCTGCAACTCCGGATGACGGTCGGCGATGAGCAGAGTGCGGTCGGCCACGGCCCGACTGTGGGTGAGGAGGATATGCCTCAAGGCATTGTCCTCGGGATAGTAGCGGTCTATTATCTTCTGATAGTCCATGAAAAATGATTAAAAGGGTTCTTAAGGGGGGTAAGGTCTTTAAGGGCCTCAAGGTCTTTAAAGTCCTTAGGGTCTTTAAAGTCTTTAAAGGACCTTAAGGTCATTTGCCTTAAGGTCCTTTAAAATGCTGTCTACTGCTCCTTGCGTTCTATCCATCCGAGCGTGTCGCCGCGGCGCACGCGCGCGCCCTGCTTGGCGCTGACTTCGACGAGTTTGCCGCCGAGGGCAGCGGGGATGGGGATTATCTCGCCCCACTTGGCCTGTATGTAGCAGAAGGTGTCACCCTCCTTATACTCCTGACCGACGAAGGGTTCGAGACATGGAGTGCACTCGCAGTTGCCGGCGAACTCATAGAACACCTGTCCGGCCACGGGAGCCGTGAGAGCATCAGCCTTTGCATGCTTGAAGGCTGCCAGCTCTTCCGGCGAGAGCTTTGAGCCCAGCTTCTCGTCCTTGGCCTTCTGGAGGTCGGCGAGAAAGTTCTTCTTGGCCTGTCCGCTCTTGTAGTTGCGGTACTGCTCGGGGTGCATGGCCAGTTCAAACAACTCCTCGTCGTCCTGTCCGCAGTCCCAGCCGTTGTCGGCCATCTCCTTGCGGAACGAGTCGAGTGCGTCGGGGATGAGCGTATGCGGGTCTGCGTCGGTAAACTCGCGCTTCTGCTTGGCCGCCAGTTCGTGGAATATCGGGTCTATCTCGCCCGGGACGACACCGCTCTTGCCGAGTATCATGCCCCACATCGAGTCGTCCATCATCACGAATCGTCCCTTGCCTTGCGTCATCGTGAGCAGGTTCATGAGGGCGATGTTCTTGACATACTGCGAGAACGGCGTGACGAGTGGCGGATAACCGACGCGCGGCCAGACATATTCGACCTCCTGAAAGAGTTTGACGAGCATGTCGTCCATCGTCAGTTCGGCCTCGCCCTTGCCTCTGAGTATGCCGTTGATGACGTTGCGTATGCCGCCGAGATCGGCCATCATCGAGCCCATCATGCCTCCGGGCAGTCCGCATCCGAGCAGAAGTGACGACATGTGCTTGTTCGTGGGATTGATAAAGTAGCCCAACCAGTCGTCGATGAACTCTTGAGTAAGTGTGCGCGCGTGCATATAGGCGTTCATATTGATTTCCGGCACGTCAAATCCTTCGTTCTTCAACATGCTCTGCACGGAGATGATGTCCGGATGCACCTTGCCCCACGACAGCGGTTCGATGGCGGTGTCGATGATGTCGGCGCCATTGTTGCAGACCTCGAGTATGCTGGCCATCGACAGTCCCGGACCGGAATGGCCGTGGTATTGGATGATGACGTCCGGATGTTTGGTCTTGATGGCCTTGGTCAGGGCGCCGAGCATGGCGGGCTGTCCGATGCCGGCCATGTCCTTGAGACAGATCTCCGGTGCGCCGGCTGCGATGAGCCGGTCGGCGATGTTGCTGTAATACTCGACCGTATGGACGGGCGAAGTCGTTATGCAGAGCGTGGCCTGCGGCGTCATGCCGGCTTCGGCGGCCCACTTGATGCTGGGGATGATGTTGCGCACGTCGTTGAGTCCGCAGAAGATGCGGGTGATGTCTGTCCCCTGGGCATGCTTCACCTTATACATGAGGCGGCGCACGTCGTCGGGCACGGGGTACATCCTGAGGGCGTTGAGACCGCGGTCGAGCATGTGGGTCTTGATGCCGACCTCGTTGAACGGGCGGCAGAAGGCTCTCACGGCGTCATTGGGGTTTTCTCCGGCCAACAGATTCACCTGTTCAAAGGCGCCTCCGTTGGTCTCCACACGGGCAAAACATCCCATGTCTATTATTACCGGAGCGATGCGCTCCAACTGATCTTTGCGTGGCTGAAACTTTCCTGAAGACTGCCACATGTCCCGATAGACGAGACTAAACTGAATTTTCTTTTTCATATCGTTCAACCTTTTGCGTTTAAAAGTGATGGGCGGGATACCCGTTTTACCGATACGTTATTTTGTTGGTTTTTCCTTTCTCTTGCAAAGATAAGAAAAAACAATGACACTCGCTGCACTTATCATCAAAAAGAAATAGAGTTTTTTTGAGGTCATCCGACATTTGAAGTGACATGGCTCACCTGACAAATAGATACTGCATGCTCTAAATGTCGGATGAGCTTCATTTTTGCACATCCTTGACGAAATATATGTTTACAAAATCGTGTTCGCAAAATTGCTCAAAGATTTGCTTTTTCATGACCAATAAGGGCCTTATTACGTTCAGAAAGAGGTTGGGAAGCCGCAGGTCTCTCCCCTTTTGGGGAGCCGGAGGAGGCCATAAGGCCCTTACGGCTGTTCTTTTTTGCAAAACTTCGCGAGTTTTTGATTGCTGTTTTTGACCCGAAAAGCGCTCGTTTTCGTGCAATAGCGGCCCCGCGACCCTGCAACGGCGTGCTCGTTGGGTTGCAACGGCGGCCCCGTTGCAATGCCGTAAGGGCCCCGTTGCAACCCCGCGGGGCCCTTACGGGAAGCCCAAGCTCCCCCTTTGGGGGAGTCAGAGGGGGCTGCCCGTTTGTAAGTGGCAGTGTGTCAGCGTTTTGCAAAAACAGCGCTTTTTCTGCCGAGAAATCGCCATGATTTTGACCTTCGTGAGATTTGAATATTTGGGAGCGAGGCGGAAATATTTTCAAAAGTGCCCCTGAAAAACGCGGTTAAATTCAGAAAAAAGAGGACAAACGTGCATCGCGGTCGCACTCCGCCTCACCCCGACAAAGTAGGGTCGCGACCCGTCGCGACCGCCACCATGCCAACTGACAAACAGCTAATACATATCACATTCCCGGACGAGTCAAACCAATTGCCACGAGGCGGTCGCGACAGGTCGCGACCCTACCGGGGATGAGAAAAAAACGGCTGCGGGTTTGAGCTTCGCGGAATTTTTCCTTATCTTTGCATAAGACAGGTTGCACCGCTGTAATTTCAAGCCGGCTTGATTACATTCGGTTTGCACATTCTCTGCAAAATCACACTCTCACAATGTTATGCCAGAACACGACAAAAACAACTCCGGACCGTTCCGTTACACCATCAACGGACAGACGGTCGTCACGTCAGACAAGCATGTCGCGGATATCTACAACTCCATAAAACGCATCATCGAGAATGAGGATGACGCCGCGACGCCGTGGTATTTTGTCATCAGCTGTCTCACCTACACACTGAGGGACTTCGCCAAGGACAGGGACATAGCGGACAATATGCTCTTGTCAGACATAAGAAAGCGGTTCGCCATCGCCTTGGAACTATACCGGATGGACGAGGAGGACACGACGACCATCAGGGAGCTACTGGCCGGTTGCGTCGCCGACATGGAGCGTCTCGACCTTCAGACGCGCCCCCTCTGGCCCGACAGCATGGCGGACGGCGCGTCGAAACAGCCGGACGACAGGGGACTAAGGATTGTCGTCGAGCACCGGACGCAAGACATGTCCATTCCGGGACACTATCGGGACTGCGTTTGGGTGAGGCTCAAGGACCTGTGGTTGGGCCGGGCCGTCGACAGCGACGCTCTGATGTTCATCAGTCTGGTCGTCGTCGAGCTGTCCAGAGAGGCTGTCGTCCTGCGCTGGGGACGTGACGAATATACAGTCAGAACGGGCGAGACCGTCACCACCAAGGCTTTTGCCATCGACAATCCGTACCTGAGCAGCGACGTGGTCCGCATGACTTTCGAGTACGGCAGACGCGCCGACATGGACCGTCAGACGGTCTGATGGTTCAGCAGGCGCGTCTCTGCGAGCCGCTCATATTTCGTTCCGGGGCGGCCGTAGTTGGCATACGGGTAGATGCTGATGCCACCGCGAGGCGTGAAAATGCCTGTCACTTCGATATATTTCGGATTCATCAGCTTCACCAAGTCTTTCATGATGACGTTGACACAGTCCTCATGGAAGTCTCCGTGGTTGCGGAAACTGAAGAGATAGAGCTTCAGGCTCTTGCTCTCCACCATGCGCTCGCCGGGCAGATACATTATCTTTATCTCGGCGAAATCAGGTTGTCCCGTGATGGGACAAAGCGAAGTGAACTCGGGGCAGTTGAACTGAACCCAATAGTCGTTTTCCGGATGTTTGTTGAGGAATGTTTCCAACACTTCCGGTGCATAGTCCATCGCATATCGTGTCGTGGACCCGAGGGCCTGCAGTCCTTCTTCTTTTCTTGTTTCCATATTTTTTTAATTTTTGGGGAGTTAGAGGAGTTAAAGGAGTTAAAGCCAAATGCAACCTCATATTCAAAGTTCTTATCTGTGTTCAATCCTTTATGCTGCATTTGGCTTTAACTCCTGAGCGACCGCAGGGAGCGGTAACTCCTATAACTCCTATAACTCCTTAGTAAACTTAAATACATTATAATCAATATCCCTGTCATAGACATCCTCACCCTCATAGCGCTTTGTGAAGCGCACGACGCGGATGGTGAGCGGCAGGATTATTATCTCGTAGAGCGTCTTGAGAACCACCTGCGAGATGATGAGCGACGGCAGTTCCTCCGTCGGCAGCACGCCGAGAAAGGCCAAGGGAAAGAAGATCAGCGAATCGGCCGTCTCGCCGAAGATGGTGCTGAGGATGGCCCGCAAGGAGAAATTGCGGCCCGACGAGGCCACTTTCATACGGCTCATGACATAGGCATTGATGAACGAACCGACGAGAAAGGCCACAAACGAGGCGGCGGCGATGCGCGGAGCAAGACCGAAAACGGCGTGGAAACCTTCGTCACCATTCCAATATGGCGCACCGGGAATGGCGTCGGCCACGGCTCCGAAGAGCACAAAGAGGAAGTTCATGGCAAATCCCGTCCATATCAGCATGCGCGCACGGCCATAGCCCCACACTTCGCAGACACAGTCGTTGATGATGTATGACACGGGAAAAACGAGGAGACCGCCGGTGATATTGACCGGTCCCAATGCTATTTGCTTTGTCTCAAGCACGTTTGCCGTAATGAGGCAGACGCAAAACAGTATGCCGAATAGCATGAACAGCACACTGACCTGACGGTTGTCATGTTTCATAATTCTTGTTTTTTTAAGGAGGTTAGACAAGCACTCCATCGTTTCACATATCGTTCCGCCCCACCCCGCTATGCGGATCGGGCGCGAAAACGGCTGCAAAGGTAGGTAAATTTATCGGAATAGATAGAGGTAAGAACGCATTTTGTTTGATAATATCAGCGATTTAGCATGAAATGGACATGCGGGAGTGGAAATATTGCGTACCTTATTATATATCCATCCGGCGCACCATGTCCTCCGCCCGCTTCCTCGCCGGCTTGCCTGTCGGCGTCATCGGAAGGGCCGGGACGGACAGATAGTGCTTTGGGCGCCAGTAGGCGGGCAACACGCGGCGGCATACTTCACGGGCGTTTTCGATTGCGTCCGACTGCTGGTCCGCATCCTCCGACTCCATCAGCAGCACTACGGCCTCACCGAATTTGGAGTCACGACACCGTGTTATCATATAAGGTAGCGGCATCGACGGCCTTAATCTGCGCTCCACTTCTTCTATTTGTATTTTCACGCCGCCGCTGCAGATGACGTTGTCGCGACGGCCGAGGATACGAAAACGACGGCCGTCAGGCGCGATCTCGGCGCGGTCGTTGGTCTCCAACACTTCGGCGCAGACTGCTGGAGCGTCTATCACGAGGCAGCCTTCGGCGTTAAGACTGACCTTCACCGTGTCGAACGGCGTGTACCAGTCACTGGCCTCGGGCCCGTTGAGACGGCGCAGAGCTATGTGCGACAGGGTTTCGGTCATGCCGTAAGTGCTCCACACGCAGTTCGGAAACGTCCGCAACTCCGACGCCAAGGCGTCGTCAATGGCTCCGCCGCCGATTATCAGATGGCGCACACGCATGAGCCGCTCACGCTCTTCGGGCACTTGAAGCGTATTGTAAACCTGCATCGGCACCATTGCGGCCAAAGAGATGTCTTTTCGGGGAGGGAGGAGGGTTTGTTTTGGGGGAGAGTATTTTCGAGGAGGGATGAGGGTGGAGGGTGGAGGGAGAATACCATCAAGAACTTCGTTTGCATTTCTCACTCCACACACCTCACTCCTCCCTCCACGAAAACACTCTCCCCCAAAAAGCGCTTCCCGGATATCCGACGAAAAGGGATGACCCGTCGGCGTCATGCAGACAAGCCGTAGGCCACATGTCAAGGCCCTCACGACCATCATCTTGCCGGCAATATAGTCGAGCGACATGCACAACAGCGCCGTATCGCCGGGCTTCAGACCGAGAAAGGAGCATGTGATACGAGCCGAAGCCTCCATCCGGTGTTTCTCCACCAGCAGAGACTTCGGCTCGCCCGTCGACCCGCTCGTATGCACCGGCACACAGGGGGCGTCGTTATTCCATTCCTTCAAGAAGTCTTCGAGGGTCATCTGACGTCATTTCTCCACATACCACAGTTTCTCGCCACGCACTTCCAGCGGCATCGGGATATTGTCGGTGAACAGCTGCCCCGTGCCGAGGCCTTGTGCCGTGCGTATGCCGGGACCATAGACATGGGCCGTCAACTGGGCGATGGCGTTCAGTCCGACATTGCTTTCGAGTGCACTCGTTATCCACGTGCCGATGTCTTTGGCACGCGCGGCCTCTATCCACTCCTCCGTGCCGCGCATACCGCCGTGCAGCGACGGCTTCAGAACGATGTAGGCGGGCTTTATGACATTGAGGATATGGGCTTTCATCTCAGGCTGGTTCACTCCGATAAGTTCCTCGTCGAGAGCTATCGGCAGAGGCGACTCACGACACAATTCGGCCATGTTGCCCCACTGACGGGCGGCGATGGGCTGCTCGATGGAGTGGACGGCATATTGGGAGAGCAGTTCCAACTTATACAATGCCTCATCAAAACGGAACGCTCCGTTGGCATCGAGGCGGATGGTCATCTCCCGATGGGAGAAACGGTCACGGATGCGACGCAACAAGTCGAGCTCACTGTCAAAGTCGATGGCACCGATTTTCAGTTTGATGCAACGGAAACCCTGCTCTATTTTGGCCTCCATACGGCTGAGCATTTCGTCATAATTGCCCATCCAGACAAGCCCGTTGATGGGTATTCCCTCTTCGCCACGGCTGAAAGGAGTGTCAAATAGGGCCGTCGTTCCGGCCTCAAAATGGCGCAAGGCTGTCTCCAGACCAAAGAGCATCGAGGGATAAGGCCGCATCACGGCATAATCGATCGCGCCTTCTTGCTCAAACTTGTCACACAGAGCGCGCAGCGTCTTGCCGTATTCCGGAGTGTCGTCGCAACTCAACGACGGCAGCGGAGCACATTCGCCGATACCACGCCGCCCCGGCTTTTCAGGCGAAGTAAGCTCGACGAACCACGACTTGCGGGTCGTATAAACGCCGCGTGACGTGCCCGCCGGTTGCTTGAAGTGGAGCACACGCTCCGTAATATCTATGTTGTATTTCATTCGTTATTCTTCACTCTTCATTTTTCACGCTTCGTTTTTCACTCTTCATTCTTCACTTTTCACTCTTCATTATAATGAATAGCGGCAGTAAATTCTTCGTTCTTCCCTCTTCACTCTTCCTTTCCTTTACGGCAATTTCGGATACTTCTTGAAGTCCGGCTTACGTTTTTCAAGAAAAGCGCGGCCTCCTTCCTGAGCTTCGTCAAGAAAATAATAGAGCATTGTCGCATCACCGGCCAGTTCCTGGATACCCGCCTGCCCGTCAAGTTCGGCGTTGAGACCGGCCTTTATCATGCGCAAAGCCAACGGGCTGCGCTCCATCATCGTCTCAGCCCACTCCACACACTCGTCTTCCAGACGGTCAAAGGGCACGACCTTGTTTACCAGTCCCATGCGCTCGGCTTCCTCCGCACTGTATTGACGGCAGAGAAACCATATCTCGCGGGCTTTTTTCTGGCCGACGATGCGGGCCAGATAGGACGCGCCGAAGCCTGCGTCGAACGATCCGACCTTCGGTCCCGTCTGTCCGAAGATGGCGTTGTCACTGGCGATGGTCAGGTCGCAGACGAGGTGTAGCACATGGCCGCCGCCGATAGCATAACCGTTGACCATCGCAATGACGGGCTTCGGAAGCCGGCGAATCTGCATCTGCACGTCGAGCACGCTCAGCCGTGGCACACCGTCGCCGTCGATATATCCGCCTCGGCCCTTCACGTGCATGTCTCCGCCGGAGCAGAATGCCTTGTCGCCGGCACCCGTGAGCAGCACGACACTGATGTCCTGCATCTCCCGGCAGAGCATAAACGCCTGCGAAAGTTCCCACGTTGTCTTCGGCGTGAATGCGTTGCGGTAGCGCGGGCGGTTGATTGTGATCTTCGCGATACCGTTATATTCTTCAAAAAGGATCTCCTCGAAATCCCTTATTTTCTTCCATTCTCTGTTCATATCGGTTGTCTGTTATATCTAAAGATTAAACGTTTCCAAATACTCTTTTATTGCCTCGGCATCCATTTCGGCATCTGTGAACACCTCGAAAAGCAGCGGACGGTGTGTCCCGCTGTACAGGAAAGTCTCCATGTGACGGGCCAGTTCGTCGGCATCGTGGGCCGCGAGATAACCGATGTCGTGGGCGTCGCAGATACCGTGGGCGCTCGCATGATGTCCGGCGGCAATGAGACGGTCACGCACCGGCGAACATTCGAGTCCGGGCAGCTGGTGGAATATGCCGCCACAACAGTTGTTGAGCAGCAAGATGCGCAGATTGCCGCGAAGGCACTGGTTCCAAAGGGCATTACTGTCATAGAAGAAACTGAGGTCGCCGATGACGCAGAATGTCATGTCCGGACACGCCATCGCGAAACCGGCAGCCGTCGACAGTGACCCTTCGATTCCGTTGACGCCGCGGTTCACATATATATAATGAGTAGCATAGATGTCCGCCAGGCGTACGGCGGAACTGTTGGCGTAGTGCACATGGCAGTCGTAGTCAAGCTCATCGACCATCGTCTCAAACATCCGGACGGCCTGCATCTGCGAATAGCGCGGTTCGAAAGCGGCCGCATGACGGTCTGCCGCGGACAATGCCGCCATCCAACGGTGGCGGAATTCATCTGCCGTGGCAATCTGACGGACATCGTTTTCCGACACTACTGCGGCCGTTTCCGACAACACGGCGGCCAATCCACACAACAGCGAGACCTCATCTGCCTCGATTACGGCCGTCTGCGTCATGAACGTGTCATGTATTTCGCCATCTCCGCTGACCGCCCATGTCTCCGCTTCGGCCGCCGCACGCAGGTATTTCTTCAACCGTTTGCTTACGACGGTGCCGCCAATATATAATATGAAGTCGGGCATATAGTCCTCCGACATACCTATTTTATATATCACTTCGTCAAAACGTACGGCACCGGCACCGGGACTGAGCGGCTCTTGCAACACGACAAAGCGTCGGGACAGCTGCCGCAAAGCGTCGGCAAGCGCGCGACTGTAAGCACACTGACCGACGACAATCATCGGCCGCGCCGCGCCAGTCAGTCTGTCACCTACCCTCCGGACCTGTTCCGCGGACGCGCCGCCATGTCCGATGAATTCCACCGCCTTGGCGGGCGGCATGTCCGACGCGGCGAAATCAAACAGAGGTTCACGGAGCGGCACATTGATATGCACCGGACGACATACCGGATGACGTGCGGCGAGCAAGGCCTCGTTGACCAGCCGTCCACAGTAACGGAGGTTTTCGTCATCCGCCGTTTCCGGCAGTGTGACGCTGCGAGCGACAAACCGCCCCAATGCTCCCGGCTGAGGGAGAGTCTGTCCGTCGAGCTGACCTATCCACATCTGAGGCCTGTCGGCCGAAATGACCACGAGCGGCGTCTGTTGATAGTATGCCTCAGCCACGGCCGGGGCGAGATTGAGTAGTGCCGTGCCCGACGTGACACACACTGCCACGGGCTTACCCGTAGCCTGCGCCATGCCGAGGGCGACAAATCCCGCCGAGCGTTCGTCCGTCACCGGATAGCACTCCATATCCTCCGACTCGCTCAGCCAATGGACTATCGGGGCGTTGCGCGAACCGGGACAGACCACCACCTTGTCAACCCCATGCCGACAGAGCAGTGATGTCAATATATGTATGTTATGGTTCATTCTTTTTTTGTTATGGGAGTTATGAGAGTTATGAGAGTTATGGGAATTATGGGAGTTATGGGAGTTATGGGAGTTATGGGTATTATGAACGAAACAATCTCTTCATGGTCTCCATCTTGGCCTCCGTCTCAAGCCATTCCGACCCGACGTCACTGTCTTTCAGCAGACCGCCACCGGCATAAAGGCGAAAGTCCCTGTCGCCGGATTGCCGCATGCAGCGCAGTGAGACATACAGCCGGGTCTTGCCCTCATGATCGAGCGGTCCCATGAATCCACTGTAATAGCTGCGTTCCGTGTGCTCTCTGTCCACGATGTGACGCCACGTCTCCGCTTTCGGCAGACCGCAGACAGCCGGTGTGGGATGGAGTGCCGTGATGACATCGCCGACACGCACATCCTCCTTCAGCCTGAACGTGAAGTCGCTCCGCAGATGCACCAGATTGCCGGCACGTACGGTCTTCGGCCCTTCTTCGTTGACGTCGCGGGCCAACGGCTTCAGACTGTCGGATATATATGTCGCGACATAACGCTGCTCCTTGATGTTTTTCGTGTCCCACAATATGCCCGGTGCCGCACCGTCTGACAGCGGCGAGGGCGGCGTGTCAAAGCCGAGCTGCCCCACTCCGAGGCGCTTCGTTCCGGCCAAAGCGACCGTGCGCCACCGTCCGGCGTCTCCCTCGAGCAGTATCTCGGGTGTGGCGGCAAGCCACGTGCCGCTCTGCGGGGTATGGACGAGCACGACAAACATGCGCGGATACAACCGGCAGGCACGCAGGAAGAGTTCTTCCGCACTCACGCCGGTGTCCGTCCGGATGTCAGCGCTGCGTGCGAGCACAATCTTCCGGTAGTCTCCGGACACGAGCCGGGCGTGACATCCGGCGAAGTCTGCCTCGTAGGCCGTGCGGTCGGATGTGACCGTAAACCCGATGTCACGACCGCAACCGGGCGCCGCGACATCCGGGACCGGATGCCGCTCGACCTTGTCGGGGCGGATGAGGACCACGGGAGTGTCGTCCGTCACGGCAAACGGGGCCACGACAAAACCGCTCCGCCCATTGAGCGAAGCGTAAGAGTCCAATGTCTCCGGTCGACCGGAGTTTTGGGTCATCAGTGTGTATGTCTGTTCGTGGGGCAGTCTGTAGTAAGCGAATGATGTCATTCTCCCACCTCCCTCGGTTTTATCAATACGGCGTAGTTGGTCACGGTGATTGTCGATATCACCTCGCCGGCGGTGTTGGTCACCTCCACGTTCCACACATGAAATCGTCGGCCGCGATGGACGATGCGGGCCACGGCCGTGATGGTGTCACCCTCCTGCACGGCTTTGACATGACTGCCGCTCACGTTCACACCGACATATTTTTCTCCGGGACACAGGGCCAACGACCCTACCCCGGCCAATGTCTCGGCCAACGCCAGCGTGGCTCCGCCACTGAGAACTCCGAACGGCTGACGGGTGCGGCCGTCGACAGCCATCGTGGCTACACACCTGTCCGGCTCCGGCGTCGACAGGAATGTCATCCCAAGCGTCCGGGCCAGTGTCGGCTCGTCGCCCAAATGGTCAATAATATAAGATAAATCCATAATTTTTTTTAATGAAGAATGAAGAGTGAAGACGTGTTGATGAGCATAGCGAGTAATTTGCTGCCGCCATGTATTTGAGGCAGATGTAGGCCGATGGGAATATGAACGGCGGCAGCAAATTACTCGCTATGCTCATCAACACGTCTTCACTCTTCGTTCTTCACTCTCATTTAAACAGCGAATACTCCTTCACGTTCCATGCCAGCACGCTGGCACCCAATATGTCGCGTTCGCGGTTGCTCAGTTGTGAGACAATGAGGTCCACACGTCCGCGGATATTGTTGAAGACATGGTTTTCAAACGAGTCCTTGGTCGGCTCCGTCAGCCAGCGTCCCGCCTGCGATATGCCGCCCGTAAGGATGATCGCTTCCGGGTCGAACATTGTGGCCAGATTGGCCAGGCCGATGCCGAGCCAATAGCCCGTGCGGCGGTACACCTCGATGGCCATCCTGTCTCCCTTCTCACAGCAGTCGCGAATGGTCTTCGGCGTCAGCTTTTCGAGATCGCGCATGAGAGAGCTATCGTTGTTTTCCTCCATCAATTCGCGTGCGGTGCGCACGATACCCTTGGAAGCCACATAACTCTCGAGGCAGCCAAGACGTCCGCAGTTGCAGGCCCGGCCGTTGTCCACAATGCAGGTGTGACCCAGCTCTCCGGCAAATCCGTTGGCTCCCGTATGCACCGTACCTCCGGAGAACACCGTGCAGCCGAGACCGTGACCGAGCGTGATCACGCAGAAGTTGCGCAGACCGTGAGCACTGCCGAAAGCCTGTTCGCCCATCGCCACGGCATGGCAGTCGTTGGCCAAAGCGACGGCAAGTCCGAGACGGTCACGCACCATAGCGGCCAATGGGATGACGCCACGCCACGGCATGTTCGGCGAGTTCTCGATGCACCCCGTGAGATTGTTTCCGCTCGGAGCGGATATTCCGATTGAGCGAATGTGCTCTATGGCATCGTTTTCTTCAATCAGCTTCACTATACTGTCACACAATTTCGACACATACCCCTCTATCTGAGGATATGCCGATGAGTCAAAACTGTCTCTCGCGAGAATGTTTCCGCGAACGTCGACAATGGCGTAAGAGGTTTCCTCCAAACTGATGTCGACTCCTATTACCTGTGTTTTTTGTACTCCTTTTAGCATTGTTTTTCAGCATTGATTTGTTTACAAATTTACAAAATTTCCGCGTAACAGCCCAAGTCATGCGCTCTAATATCCCGAAAGTTTGTTTTTTTTAACATGTGCACCTACACAAAGTAACTATTCAGTCCCCCGCTTAGGCCAAGCCTAAGAAATAAAACAGAGGTGACAGTGCGGAGGTATTACATAGTAGCGACATGTTAAATGTACTTCAAGACCTGGCATAGGAGATGCGATTGATGCGCGAAACAGTCAAACGCATCTCTTCCGCCAGCAAGGGAAATGGCACTTGCACTTTCTCTTAAATTAATGGCCAAAAGAAAAACGGCACACATCATTTGTTTTCACACCATTTGTCCTCTTTTTTCTGAATTTAACCGCGTTTTTTAGAGGCACTTTCCAAAAAAACTCCGCCTCGCTCCTAAATTTTCAAATCTCACGAAGGTCAAAATCCGGGTGATTTTGTGACTTTATATTTACTGTTTTCTTAACATCTTGATATTCAGGCGTTTCAAAACCGCAACAGCCTTTCGGTTTTCCGATAGAGCCTCGGCGAGGTTGCAATAGCGGCCCCGCGGGGTCGCAACGGGGCCCTTACGGCACTGCAACGGCAGCCCCGTTGCAACCCAACGGGCACGCCGTTGCAGGGTCGCGGGGCCGCTATTGCACGAAAACGAACGCTTTTCGGGTCAAAAACGGCAATCAAAAACTCGCGAAGTTTTGCAAAAATTGAGAGCCGTAAGGCCCTTAATGGCCCCCTCCGGCTCCCCCAAGGGGGAGAGACCTGCGGCTTCCCGACCTTCTTCAGAATGTAATAAGGCCCTTATTGCCCATAAAAATGCAAATCTTTGAGCGTTTTTCCGAACGCAATTTTGTAATATAAAAATACCAAAGTAGGGTCGCGACCTGTCGCGACCGCCTCCTTGTCTCGTGGGGAAGATTTTTTCAACGCAAAGACGCAGAGGCACAAAGATGGCGCCGACGCGCATACAAGAGTACGCAAAGGCATGACGTCCGTCATGCGCTACGCCGGTCATACAACCGTCGCGACCGCCTCCTTGTCTCGTAGTTTAACATGCCCGGTCAGGTCAGATATATGTGTAATTATATATGAACCACGAGGCGGTCGCGACAGGTCGCGACCCTACGATGGGATGTGCACACAAGGGCTTAGACATATCAAGCTCCCTCCCTTTGGGAGGGTTGGGGTGGGTTTTGGGGTGGTTTTTTGAGGGCTGGGTGGGTTTATTTTCCCATCCATTTTGCTCCGTTCTGCGTTTTTTGACGTACCTTTGCATGAAACAAGCTGCATCCGTCAACGTGTGAACAAATCCACATCGACCAAGACAGCCAACGCCAAAAGACAATGGAAATAAAACCGATAGCTCATTTTCGCTCACCATTCACCACCAAGTTCGGCATACCGCGACAGAGCGGGCTGGTCCGAGGACTCCGCGGACGCATCGTCTTCTGTCCCGACTACCGCGACCCGGAGGCCCTGCGCGGGTTGGAGGGATTTGACTATCTGTGGATGATCTGGGGATTTTCGGCCAACGTGTCCGCCCCGAAGCACGCCACGGTGCGCCCACCGCGGCTCGGCGGCAACCGCCGCATGGGCGTATGGGCGACACGCTCGCCTTTCCGTCCCAACAATCTCGGTCTCTCCTCCGTGCGTATCGAGCGCATCGAGACCGGCGGAACGGAAGGACCGGTCGTACACGTCTCGGGGGCAGACCTCATGGACGGCACACCCATCTACGACATCAAGCCCTACGTGGAGACGGCCGACAGCCACTGCGGCGTGCGCAGCGGATTTACCGACAGCGAGGCGTGGGAGGAGTTGCGCGTGGTGATGGACAAGAGACTGGAGGAGGAGTTTCAACCGGAGCAGCGGAAAGCTCTCGTCGAGACGCTCGCTCTCGACCCGCGGCCACACTATCACGATGACCCCGGACGCATCTACGGCATGCCATTCGCCGGACGCGACGTGCGCTTCCGTGTCGAGGACGGCGTGCTCACGGTCGTGGAAGTGACAAAGAATGGGGGCTTCAGACATTTGGAGGGACGGCTCTAATTTTCAACGCAAAGACGCAAAACTACAAAGAAATCGCAGCACATGACGCCATTCATGCCTTTGTGGTCGTCCGTATGTGCGGCTTGCACCGGCTTTGTGGCTTTGCGTCTTTGCGTTGAAAACCAGAACTATTCCTCCAATTGTCGGAAAACTCAAAAATCATTTCCTCCTCGGTGAAAACCTGACAACGACAGTCGCGAAGCCCATCGCCTTCATCATGTCGCGCAGCTGGACGTCGGCATTGGTCTCGGCGGAACGAATGTTCTCCTGCGTGAGCCCCTTTTGCTTCATCCGGGCTGCGGCACGACGATACATGGCCTCACGGTCGTCGGCACTCCAGCGGCCACTCTCGTGAAATGCGCGGGTGCGGGCCTCGTCGATGAAGTTGTCGTCAAGAAGTCGTATGGGAGGCATAAGGATGGTGACAGTGTCGCCGCTGACCGTAATGCGGTCTGAGGTGAGTTCGCGCATGTCGATGCCGAGGCGCATGGTTCCATAGTAGATGCGGGCCAAACGGTCGTCGGAGAAGAAGCCGCGGCGGACGGTGTCGACCATCTCCTCGTCCGACACGGAGAGAAACTCCCACTCTCCGATGGCCCTTATGGACTCTATCTGCTCGGGAGTGACGTCGATGCGGCCGTCCGAGACGAAAGCCATCTCCGCGCTGCGGACAGTCCGCGCCAAAACCACGAAAACGAAAATCACGGCTATTGCGATTGCTACGAAAAGGGCAATCTGTACCTTATATATACGTATGAAATTCTTTATCATCGTTCGTTAACTCTTATCTGTCGTTACTTCTGTCCGTCATGCGGAGCTTCTGCCCGTCGCCATCGGTGACCATCATGACGATGTCCCTGTCCGCAAAGCTATGGCTGAAGGTCACGGTGATGTCGCTCGCGCGATAACCAAGCTGCTCCATCATGGGTATGAGGATGCGGGCCGCGTTGTCACGGGCTGTGTCGAGGATGCCCATACGGGCGATGGAAGCGATGATGGAGGAACGTCCCTGATACTCATAGTCGGCCATTTCGGAATCGCTGAAATGGGAACGGGTGAGCGAGACAAACTCCTTGACGTTCTTGTGGTCTATCTTGCTGCCGGTCAGGACAAGCTCCGGATCAGGCAGGATGATGGTCACACGGTCACCGTCACGTCTGACATTGGCCTCGGAAAAGCCTTCGAAATCAATATAGGCCTTGATAGTCGCTGTCATGGGAATGGCTATCTTGCGGTCGCCAATAGGCATCTTGATGTCGAATGGTTTGGAAAAGACTGTACCCTTGAGGCGGACGACATCGTCGTGGGTGACGATTTTGCGTATGCGATACTCCGCTGTGTATATTCGCGAACATTGTCTGACGTGCCGGATGATTTCCGGTATGGTGTCGGTCGGCTGCACGGACATTTCCGCAGCGGCCTTGTCTCCGTCGTAACAGGATGAAAGAGCTGCCGGCAGCAGCAGCAAATACAATAGAATACGGTTCATCTCGTTGTCTGTTATGTCAATACAAAAGTAATAAAAAAATCCCGCCGGACAGAAAAAACAAATTTATTTTATCTATTCTTTAAACTTTATGTCATTTCCAACGTCATATAGACAGTTGCAACAAAGAGATGGCCAAAAGGCTGAACATTAGTTTAACACAATAAAAAAAAGGAGAAACTGAATATGAAACGGATGATAATGGCTTTCGCAACCTTGGTGATGATGAGTTCTGTAACAATGGCACAGAAGAACGACACGACAAAAGCGGCCAGACCGAACCGCACCGAAATAATCAAGAAACGCACCGAAGCAGTCGCACAGAGATACGGACTGAACGAGGAACAGAAAGCAAAACTGTTGGAACTGAACAGCAAGTATGACGGAAGGATGCGCATGGGAGCACCCGGACGCGGCAACAGACAGATGAGACCGGTAATGCGCGAACCGATGAGAAAGGCTGACGTCAAGGGCGACTCCTTGGCTGGCAGACCGGCAAAGGCTGATGGCGAAAAAAGAATGAAGCGCCCTATGCCGCGCAGACAGATGACAAATGGCATGCAGCAGTATAACGAGGAACTGAAGACCATCATGACCGAGGAACAATACACCAAGTATCAGGCTGACATGCAGAAGCGCTTTGAACGTCAGAACGCACGCAAAGACATAAATAAGAAGGGCGCCACAAAAGCCCCCAAAAACTCGGATGAGAAGTAAGACAAACATCGATCATAGTGATTTAGGTTAACATAAAGTTAAAATGATTGGGCGAGTGAGCCCTGTTTCAATGGTAGTAATCATTTAAGTAAGAAGAATTGAAAGGATGACAGAGGGGACTGGCCATTTCGGCAAGCCCCCTCTTTTGTATGACAGCACAACATTTGTAAGGAGGTAACGATGGCTATTCGGTATTTTTTCGTACCTTTGCAGAGGATGGCTCACTCCGATTGTCACATCGGAAAATGCGAAACATCATATTGAAAGATGAAAAGCGGATCCGTCTGACCTATTGCAGAATACTACAAAACAAACAAATCGTATGAACAAAGCATTGACAACACTGCTGGCCGGAATTGCAGTTTGCATAATGGCAGGCTGCGGCGGCAAAAAGACCAACGACAACATAATCACCGAAAAGATGGAAAAGGCAAAACCGGCAGCCCCCATCCGCATGCAGGAATATGAGCAGACGAAGGACATCGAATGGCTCGGCAAGTCTTATCGGTGCGAGATACAACGCATACCGGACGACAGTCTGGCACTGGTCAAGGACGAAACGGGACAGGAGTTTGTCGACAACCGTATCACCCTGACCATACTGCGGAACGACGGCAGCGTCTTTTTCAGCAAGTCATTCACAAAGGCCAACTTTGACACCAATCTCGACGACGACTACCGTAAGACCGGCATATTGGAAGGACTGGTGTTCGACCGTGTCGACGGATCGACGCTTGTGTTCGCCGCCAGCGTGAGCCATCCGCAGACAGACGAATATATCCCGCTCGTCATGCGCGTCTCACGGATGGGAGACGTGAGCATCGTCAGGGACACGCAGATGGACACCAACGCTGAGGACGAAGAGGAAATATGATGCAAAAGCAGGCTCGGAAGGAGGCTATATCCGAACTGCAAAACAATAAGAAAGGCGAACTTCTGTTACCGGAAGTTCGCCTTTAAAGTATCCCAACTGTCGCGGAAGTCGGCCATACGGCTGAAAACGATAGCCGCGCCCTCGTCCGCCAGCATGCTGTCAGGCAGCGGTCCTGTATTGACGGCTACTGTGAAAACGTCTGCGGCAACGCCGGCACGCACTCCCAACGGTGCATTCTCGACCACGATGGCTTCCCAAGGCTTCACGCCGGCTTTCTCCATGCCCTTCAGGTAGGGTTCGGGATCGGGCTTGCCGCGGCTCACGTCGAAGCTCGAGACGATGAGTTCGGGGCTGACAAGGCCGTCGAAATCTTTCACAAGCTTGTCCAGCAGAGAGCGCTGACCGCTTCCCGTCACCACGACTATCTTCATTCCGTCGGCCTTCATCATGCGCTGCAAGTCCCGGACACCGTCCATGACTTTCGCCGTAGGACACTCCGAAAAAACACGCGACTTCTCCCCGTACATCTTCTGAGCCTCTTCGTCGGTCAGTTCGCGGCCCCATTGCTGGCGAGCCATCAGCTTGATGGTCTCCACTCCGCGCATACCTTCATACTTATAAGCATCTTCGGGCGGCATGGTCAGGCCGAGGGCGGCCATCGACTTGTGCCAGCTGTAAGCATGATTGGGCATCGAGTCATACAGAACGCCGTCCATATCAAAAAGAACGGCCTTGGGACTGAATGTCCCAAAGCCGTGTCTTTCCAAGTATTTTTCTATTTCCTTTTCGTACATTATCCTGTTCAGATGATTGGTTTAACGATCCCTTGAACTGTTTGCCAAGGACCATTATGCTTATCGGACGAACCTTCAGGCCTCCTTTGCAAGGCGCTCTTTGATAGCCTTGCTGTCGGCCTCGTAACCTGGTTTGTCAAGCAGGGCGAACATGTTCTTCTTATATGCTTCGACGCCGGGCTGATTGAACGGATTCACGCCAAGCACATTGCCGCTGATACCGCATGCTATCTCAAAGAAGTAGATGAGCTGGCCGATGTAGTATTCGTTGAGTTCGGGCATGCTGATGCGTATGTTCGGCACACCGCCATCGACATGAGCGAGACGTGTTCCAAGCTCCGCCATCTTGTTGACCTCATCCACGCGCTTGCCGGCAAGGAAGTTCAAGCCGTCCAGATTCTCCTCGTCGTTGGGGAAAAGGAGATTGCGGTTGGGCTTCTCAACGCTGATGACAGTCTCATATATGGTGCGCTCGCCTTCCTGAATCCACTGTCCCATTGAGTGCAGGTCGGTCGTAAAGTCACACGATGCGGGGAATATGCCCTTGCCGTCCTTGCCTTCGCTCTCGCCGTAAAGCTGCTTCCACCACTCGCTCATGAAGTGGAGCTTCGGCTGATAGTTGACCATTATCTCAATCTTCTTGCCTGCTTCGTTGTATAGTCCGTTGCGAACGGCAGCGTAGATGGCAGCGGGGTTCTCCTCGAAAGGAACGTCCTTGCCGCAAGCTTTCTCCATATCCGTAGCACCGGCCACGAGCTTTGCAATGTCAAATCCGGCGCAAGCGATAGGCAGCAGACCCACCGGAGTGAGCACGGAGAAACGTCCGCCGACATTGTCGGGGATGATAAAGGATGTATATCCCTCCTTGTCGGCGCATGTGCGGGCGGCACCCTTCTTTGCGTCGGTGACGGCCACGATGACCTTCCGGGCCTCTTCCTTGCCGCGCTGCTCCTCACACTGTTTCTTGAGAAGACGGAATGTGAGTGCGGTTTCGGTCGTTGTACCGGACTTTGAGATATTTATGACGCCAAACTTTTTGCCTTTCAGATAGTCGGTCAGCTCTGCGAGATAGTCTTCACCGATGTTGTTTCCGGCAAACAGGATTGTCGGATTGGTCTTGTCACCGACGAGCCATGCGAACGAATTGCCGAGAGCTTCGATGACAGCACGTGCGCCGAGATAGCTTCCACCGATACCTGCGACAACAACAACTTCGCAGTTACGGCGCAACACATCGGCACAATCCTGTATTTCCTTGATGAATTCAGGTGTTATTGACGACGGCAGATGGAGCCATCCGAGGAAATCATTGCCCGGGCAGGTGCCGTTTTCGAGGGCTTCCTGTGCGGCCTTGACCTTGGGTTCATACGCTTTCACTGCGCCCTCCTTGAGGAATTGGGCGGCTTTACTGATGTCTAAGCTGATATTTTTCATATTATTTAAAATTGGTTTGTTGTTTCATCTGAAAGAGTCGGTCAGCAGTTTTATCTCTATCTGCGGGCTTATCCGCTCGTACAATATATTATATACGGCGTCGAGGATAGGCATGTTGACGTGCATGTGACGGTTGATTTCCTTCATACACTTCGTTCCGAAATATCCTTCGGCTATCATTTCCATTTCGATCTGCGCGCTCTTGACGCTATATCCCTTGCCTATCATTGTGCCGAACGTGCGGTTACGAGAGAAATTGCTGTAGCCCGTGACGAGCAGGTCGCCGAGATAGACAGAGTCGTAGACGCTGCGTTCGATGGGGTGGACGGCCTGAAGGAAGCGGGCCATCTCCTGCACTGCGTTGGACATGAGCACGGCCTGGAAGTTGTCACCGAATTTAAGACCGCTGCAAATGCCGGCGGCTATGGCATAGACGTTCTTTAACACCGACGCATATTCGATGCCGATGACGTCCGTACTGGTCTTTGTCTTGATGTAGTCGCTGGTGAGTATGTCTGCAAAGGCGTGGGCCTTATCCCTGTCGCTGCATGCCACGGTGAGATATGAAAGGCGCTCCAAGGCCACTTCCTCTGCATGTGAAGGGCCGCCGAGGCAGGCGAGATTTTCGTATGGGACGTCAAAGACTTGATGAAAATACTCCGAGACGGCAAGGTTTTCGTCGGGCACGATGCCTTTGATAGCCGTTATGACATACTTGTCCTTCAGCCGGCTCTTGAGTTTCTTCAGGTGGTTTTTCACGTACGGGGACGGAGTCACAAACACGAGGGTGTCGTAATTCTGCACAATCTTGTTGATGTCGCTCGAGAAGAATATCTCGTCGATATTGAACCGCACGCTCATCAGGTATGCCGGATTGTGTCCCAGTCGGCGGAAATCCTCGATACGGTCATCCCGGCGCATGTACCATCCGATGTGATGAGTGTGTCCCACCACTATCTTGGCAATCGCCGTAGCCCAGCTTCCGCCACCGATTATCGCTATTTTTCCGCAGGTAAACATTCTTTCTAAATAAAGAATGAAGAATGAAAAATGAAGAATGACCCGCCACTTGTCATCGGTCTCTCATCCGGAGAATCATCATTCTTCATTTTTCGCTCTTCATTTTCTTATTCTTTCGCTTTCTCTATCCAAGCCGCAAACTCCTCCACCTTCGGGTTTTCGAGTCCCAGCTTGTACTTCTTGTTTACGCCGCATACATCCTGCTGGAGCTTCTGCGGGTTCAGTTCGCGGATATCCGAGACGAGATAGTAGCCGCACTTGTTCAGCAGGGGCACCCACTCCTCTCCCACTCCGACGGCGGCCCATTCGGCCGCGGTGCTCTTCGGGGCTTTCTTCTCCGGCTTCATCGTCGGGAAGAGCAGCACCTCCTGTATCGTCGGCTGGCCGGTCATGAGGATGGCCAGACGGTCGATGCCGATACCGATACCGCTCGTCGGCGGCATACCATATTGCAGAGCACGGAGGAAGTCGTGGTCGATGACCATCGCCTCGTCGTCTCCCTTGTCGGCGAGACGCATCTGTTCGATGAAGCGCTCCTCCTGATCGATCGGGTCGTTGAGCTCGGAGTAGGCGTTGGCCAGCTCCTTACCGTTGACCATCAGCTCGAAGCGTTCGGTCAGTCCGGGCTTTGAGCGGTGCATCTTCGTCAGCGGCGACATCTCGACGGGGTAGTCGGTAATGAACGTAGGCTGTATGAACGTGCCCTCGGCTGTCTCTCCGAATATCTCGTCAATGAGCTTGCCCTTGCCCATAATCTCGGTATCTTCGATGCCGAGCGATTTTGCTATCTCGCGGATTTCCTCTTCGGTCTTGCCCTCAAGGTCATGACCGGACTTCTCCTTGATGGCCTCCAGTATGGGCAGACGGCGGTATGGAGCCTTGAAGCTGACGACATTGTCGCCAATCTTCACCTCTGTCGTTCCGTTGACCGCGATGCAGATTTTCTCGAGCAGCTGCTCGGTGAAGGCCATCATCCAGTTGTAGTCCTTGTAGCTGACATAGAGCTCCATGCAGGTGAACTCCGGATTGTGGCTACGGTCCATGCCTTCGTTGCGGAAGTTACGGCCAATCTCATATACGCCCTCAAATCCGCCGACGATGAGCCGCTTCAGATACAGTTCGGTGGCGATGCGCAGATAGAGGTCCGTGTTGAGTGCGTTGTGGTGTGTGATGAAGGGGCGGGCGCTCGCTCCTCCGGCTATCTGCTGGAGGATGGGCGTCTCGACTTCGGTAAATCCGGCCTCGTCGAAGACCTGACGCATCGTGCGCAGTATGGTGGCACGCTTCTCAAATGTCTCCTTGACGCCGTCGTTGACCACGAGATCGACGTAGCGCTGGCGATAGCGCAGCTCCGGGTCGTCAAACTTGTCGTATGCCACACCATCCTTATACTTGACGATGGGCAGCGGTTTGAGGCTCTTCGAGAGCATCGTCAGTTCCTGCGCATGCACGGAGATTTCGCCCGTCTGCGTGCGGAAAGCATAGCCGCGCACACCGATGAAGTCACCGATGTCCATCAGTTTCTTGAATACCTTATTATATAAGTCCTTGTCTTCGCCCGGGCAGATGTCGTCGCGGGTGATATAGACCTGTATGCGGCCTTTCGAGTCCTGCAGTTCGGCAAAACTGGCCTTGCCCATCACGCGGCGGCTCATCAGTCGTCCGGCGATGCAAACCTGTCGCGGCTCGGCGTCGTCACTGAATTCGTTCTTTATATCTGTAGAAAAAGCATTGGTGGGATATTCCGCTGCGGGATAGGGATCGATACCCATGTTGCGCAACTCCTGCAGACTCTGGCGTCTGCCGATTTCCTGTTCACTTAACTCTAAAACGTTCATAAGTTCTGTAATATCGAATATATATATTCCTGTTATGGCTGCAAATTTAATAAATTATTCTGAAAACACGCCACTTTGCCCTCGGTTTATTCGCAGCGTTAAGGTCATTTAACCCGCAATCCACAAGGTTCATCCGGTATTTGGAATGACATGTCCTGAAAGTAGGGTCGCGACCCGTCGCGACCGCCTCCGTTCCAACTACATAACCGAATGTATATAAGTCAACAGGACACAGAACCAATTGACATGGAGGCGGTCGCGACGGGTCGCGACCCTACTTTTAGGGATTGTCACTCCCGATGTCGGACGGACCGATTGCATCCGTCTCTCAGCATCCCTCGCGGTAGAAGTCGAGCGCCTCACGGATTTCCTCGCGCGTGGCAGTCCGGTCGAGTCGGATGCCGCCGATATCGGAGAGCAGTGCGAAGTTGATGACGCCCGCAGTGTTTTTCTTGTCGTGTGTCATCAGTTCGATGAGTTCGTCGTAGTCGTCACAGGTGATTGTCATACGACCGTAGTGGCTGTTGATGAAGTCCACCGTCTGACGCATACGGTCGGCGGGAAATCCCTCCTTGACCGTGCTCAGATAGAGCTCGCAGACCAGTCCCCACGCCACGGCATAACCGTGGAGCACGGGGGCGCCGCGACGCATGGCCAACGACTCGAAGGCATGGCCGACGGTGTGGCCCAGATTGAGCACCTTGCGCAAGCCGCGCTCCGTCGGGTCCTCCTCGACGACGCGCTCCTTGACAGCCACGGACTCGGCGACCATCGTCTGCAGCAGGTCGAGGTCGGGAGCGGTGATGTCATAGTTGATGAGTGACGCCCACATCCTTTCGTCGCTGATCAGTCCGTGCTTGAGCATCTCGGCATAGCCGGACAACATGTTTTCCGTGTCCATCGTGGCCAAGAAGCGGGTGTCGAGGATGACCGTGCGTGCGTTGTTGAAGACACCGACTTCATTCTTCAGACCGCCGAAATTGACACCCGTCTTGCCTCCGACGGAGGCGTCGACCATCGACAGCAGTGTCGTCGGGATGTTGATATAGCCTATGCCGCGCTTGAAGGTCGACGCGGCGAAACCGCCGAGATCGGTGACCATGCCGCCACCGAGATTGACCAGCAGCGAGTGGCGTGTGCCGCCCAAGCGTCCCAGCTCGCCCCAGACATTGGCCAGACTGTCGATGGTCTTGGCCGTGTCGCCGGCGGCGATGGTGATATGGCGTGCGTTCTTCAAACAGTCCATGCCCTCCACGAGTGGCAGACAGAGTCGTCGCGTGGTCTCGTCGGTGAGCACGAAGAGCAGGTCGTGTGGTTCACGGGCGATGGCTTCGCCGAGCACCCGCTCAAGGTTGTCAGATATTACTACGTTCTGTCGTTTCATAATCATTGTATGTCGGGTGAGGTTTACCCTTTGCAAAGATACATCAAAAAAACGAAGAACGGAGCAAAATGGATGGGAAAATAAACCCACCCAACCTGACACCCACCCCCCAAAAAAACCACCCCAACCCTCCCAAAGGGAGGGAGCTTGATATGTCTAAGCCCTTGTGTGCACATCCCATCGTAGGGTCGCGACCTGTCGCGACCGCCTCGTGGCTCATATATAATTACACACATATCTGACCTGACCGGGCATGTTAAACCACGAGACAAGGAGGCGGTCGCGACAGTTGGATGACCGGCGTAGCGCATGACGGACGTCATGCCTTTGCGTACTCTTGTATGCGCGGCGGCGCCATCTTTGTGTCTCTGCGTCTTTGCGTTGAAATATGTGGGGTTATGGTGACAAGGAGGCGGTCGCGACGATGGATGAATGGCGTAGCGCATGACGAACGTCATGCCTTTGCGTACTTTCGTATGCGCGGCGGCGCCATCTTTGTGTCTCTGCGTCTTTGTGTTGAAATATGTGGGGTTATGGTGACA
>JAFULM010000053.1 GCA_017483185.1 Prevotella sp.
ACACAATTTCATCATGAACATCTGTGCAGCACTTACGGCGTATTCCTTTTTCGAGAACAAGCCGGAGGCCCTGCCTGTACATGTGGAAAAATCAAACCAAATCACACTCTTTTGAACAAAACTTATCCCGAACTCGCGTACATGTGTTAATGTCGCCATACCGTGATATACCATTTGCGCATACCGATTGATGTTCTTATATCTTTACAAAATTCCGCCAGAAAAAAGTTCCGTTTTTGCTCGTTTTTGCGGTTTTTTGAGCCGTTTTCGATGCTTTTGCGCCTGTTTTTTGTGTCGAAAAATGTCGGGAAAGGCGGCGTCTCATCCCCGTAAGGCCCTTACGGCTCTTCCGTAGCGAGGATTTCCGGCGGTTTTTCACCACCCATACGACGCTGCAAAACCGCCGTTTTTGTTCAAAAAAGCTCCCGTCGGGCTGCCGTAAGGGCCTCCTTGGGTCGCAACAAGGCCGTTGTTGCAGTGCGACGGCGGCCTTATTGCAATGCAACGGGGCCGCCGTTGCAACCCCGTAAGGCCCTTACGGCAGGACCGTCGCGCCGCCTTTGTATGACGACGGCAAAGCTGCTGTTTGCAAATGGCTAAGTATGAGGTCGTTATGGAATATGTAAAAATAACGTCACGGCGACCCCTAAAATTTGATACGCGCATGCTTGCGATATTTGCGCCCGCGGAGGAATAAAAACGAAAAGTCCCTGCTCTCGTGGGCTTTAGATTCAGAATTTTAATTACAAATAATGATTTTTGAATCGTTAGTTGCCGTCCTGCGGCTGATGGAGAGTCGTGGAATTGTGAATTAAGTAGGTCTTGCTGCCCATGTCCGTATTGAGGGCGCAAAGCGATGTGGCATGGAATATGTGGTCGCGGATAGGCAGCTGAAAGCCAAGCAATAGCGTTTTGCCGTCCGGAGGATGGCTAAGAACGGTGAAAAACGGTGAAAAATCTTCCTACAGATTTGCAGATATGGCCCCGCTTTTTTTGTTTTGCGGCATTTTCTTCGTATTTTTGCCGTAAAATATGCGTCGTTTTATGCCCTTACGGCATGGCTGTCACATTTTCGCTGAATGACGACATCGTGTCTTTGCCGGATTCGGGTAAAGGAGAGGGGACGCATACGACATGGTTATATCTTACCTTAAATATATTAATAGAACAGACAAAAACAGAAAAGAATCATGGATTATCTTAGATTGACGGAGGACCTGAAAGCCCGGTTGAAGCCGTTGCTGAAAGAAAACTTTCCGGGCCGGCCCCATCATTTTGAGCTCAATCATTGGCATGAGAACCGCTTTGTGCAGCTTCAGACAGCATTGATCGCGGACAGGGATATTCATTATGAATACATACAGGGATTTGTTGAACTTCATCTTGAAGGTAAATACGGCGACTATGAGTATAACGGGATATGGCGCAAGCTGATCGAGACATCGACGGGCAACGCCGGCCTGAGATGGCATAGGTGGGCCGGCCGTAATCAGGGGCGCTGCCGTTATGAGTTGGCTGCTGCTTCGGTGGAGGATATCATCAAGGGCTTCAAGCTGCTGTCAGACACATTCGATCCCCTCCTCAGCGGATATGCCGGCGGTCATGACGAGGCCGCGGCGGGCGGCGACGAGGAGCGGGAACCCCGTCCGGCAGACCGCATGAAGGTCGACAGGCTGACGACAAACATAAGGAAGGTCGGCGAACTGGCTTTCGGAAACTTCGTTATACCCGAGTATCAGCGGCCTTACAAGTGGTCGGTGCGCAACGCCAACCAACTGATTGACGACCTCATCACCTTCCGTCATAACCGTGAATACCGCCTCGGAACGCTCGTTCTCAACGACAACAACATCGTCGACGGCCAGCAGCGCATCGTGACGCTGGCCCTGCTCCTGCACGTGCTTTTTGAAAAGGAAAATGCGGCGGGCCGTAACAGATTCCCGGATTTCCACGAAGGGGTGAAGGATTTCTGGCTGCGGACAAAATTCAAGAACGTCCATTCCATCGCCCACGTGCGTGAGAACCTTGAAGCGATACGCGAACGGGCCGACGAACTGGATGCAGATTTCCTTTCGTATCTGCTCGAAAACTGCCAGTTCGTTGTCGTCCAGCTGCCCGAAATCTCCGAGGCGTTCCAGTTTTTCGACTCCCAAAACGCGCGCGGAAAGGACCTCGAACCCCACGACCTGCTCAAGGCGTTCCATCTTCGGGAGATGGCCTCGCCGACGGAAGCCGACCTCGCCAACATCACCCGATGGCAGGAGCAGAAGACGGAGTGTCTCGTCGAGTTGTTTCTCGCCATGTTCCGCGTGAAGAGATGGGTGAAGTCGCACAGCGGACGCGAATTTACGAAGAGCCGGGTGGACACGTTCAAGGGCATCTCGCTCGACTCCCGACGCTATCCCTACTACATGCAGCAGATCATCTGCCACTACTTCTCCGAGGTCTATGCCCGCGACCCGTTCCGCCGCATCGACGGCACCGTCTTCCACTTTCCGTTCCAACTGGACCAAATCTGCGTCAACGGCAGCCGCTTTTTCGACATGGTGAACCACTATGACGGGATTTATGACGAGATACGTGCGGCCCGGACGTTCCTGAAATACGACAGAGAGGAGGACCCGAGGTCGGCCTATAAGATTGTCAGGACGCTCAACACTTATGGAAAGAGAGGCCGTAAGGGCGACATATACGTGCGCCGGCTCTTCGACTGTCTGCTTCTCTATTATGTCGACCGCTTCGGATATGAGGAGATAAACAAGGTCGTGCGCAAGCTCTTCCGTTACGCCTACTGCGTCAGACTCGTGCATCACAGCGTCCAGCTGGCCACGGTTGACAATGAGGCCGTCGGCGGGAAGATGTTCCGTTGCATACGCGACGCGACGCGTCCGGCCGACATCATCAATCTTTCCGTCGACCGTCTTGACCGGAATGACGTGGCCAGGACTGCAGACAGCCAGATTACGAACCTTTATTTTTAATGCGACATGACAGACAACAGAAGAGAGGAGCTTACGGTGCGCCGTCTTCTCGAAAACAGTGAATACCGCATACCCATCTATCAGCGCAACTACGCTTGGGAAAAGAAAGAGGTGATGCAGCTCGTTCAGGATGTGGCCGACTACGCCAAGGATCGCCCTGACTCCAACTATTATATAGGAACTCTCGTCGTCTTCCCGCGTGTTGCGGGCGGACGGCGCTACTTCGAGACCATCGACGGCCAGCAGCGGACAACGACCCTGACGCTCATTGCCTCGGTGTTGCGCCACCGCGCCGACCTGAAGGATTGCATGGCGTGGTACGGTGGCGTGAACATCTCATTCGAACACCGCGAAAAATCAAACGACACGCTGGCCGCTATCTACGACGGCCGGCTTGACGTGCTCCCCGAAGAAGCCACCAATGTGGACATAAAGCAGGTGGCCGGACAGATAGAGGAGATTGTCAACAAGGTGTGCAAGGCCCGCCAAATAGACGTGACAGCCTTCGCCGGCTATCTGTTCGGCAAGGTCTACATCCTGCGGGTGGAAGTCCCCAAGGACACCAATCTGAACCATTACTTCGAGATAATGAACTCGCGCGGGGAGCAACTTGAACACCACGAGGTCGTCAAGGCACGGCTGATGAACCTCCTGCGGGAGAGTCCGGACGACATGGCCGTCTTCGACATGATATGGGAGGCGTGCAGCAACATGGAGAGATATGTCCAGATGAACTTCAACAAGGACGTGAGAACGGCGCTGTTTGCCGACAACGGCACGGGCAGGCTGCTTCTCGGCTTCGACGGCATCGTCAGTTTTGTGGCCGCCAACCGTGCCGCAGTCGCTGACGACTGCGAGGCGAAGTCGCTCCACCGGCTGTTTCAGGACGACAGGAACGGTGTCAGCTACCGGAAACCGTGGAAGGAAAACTTAGCGAAAGACTATCCGGAGACCTTCCATCCGGTCATCTCCTTCTCCAACTTCCTGCTCCATGTCCTGAAGATTATCCGTCCCGCCAACGCTGACATAGCCCTTGACGACAAGCGGCTCATCACGGTTTTTGATAAGGTCATGCGCGAAGAGGCTGACAGGAAGGGCTTTGCGAAGGAGTTCATCGGTGCCCTGCTCAGGCTGCGCTGGCTTTTCGATAAGTACATAATCAAGCGCAAGCAGGAGAAATGGAGTCTCCAGAGCCTCGTCACGCAGAAGGGAAATCCGGACAAATACTACTATCGTGCGACATTCTCACGCGACAATGACGATAGCGAGGACGACAACGCCGACAACCGTCAGGTGGCGATGCTGCTCACCATGTTCCATGTCTCCGCTCCGACGCAGAACTATAAGAACTGGCTCTATGCGGCCCTGTTATATGTCTACGCCCATGATGACGTGACCGCGGTCGGCTATGCCCGCTATCTCTGGACGCTCGCGCGGGCTTATATGCTCGATGTATATCTGGCTGGCGACGACGCTCTCCCGTTCGAGACAATCATCCGTGAGAACAAGGGACAGCCGAAGCACAGGATAGAGGACGCATGCTGGAGAAACATCAACATCGGGGAATGTCCGAGAGTGGGCGAGGCCGTTGAGAACTTCGTGTTCAATTTCTACGACTATCTGCTTTGGAGGGAAACCAACGACGCCGATTTCGACTTTGATTACCGCACTTCGGTCGAGCACTTCTATCCCCAGCATCCGATAAACCGGGCCGGAATTGACTACGGTTACCTGCATAGTTTCGGTAACTTGTGTATCGTCAGCCGCAGTATCAACTCCAGATTTTCAAACAGTCTGCCTGAAGCAAAGGTGGTGAACTACGGCGGAGCGGAGGACATGAAGAGCTACAGCATGAAGCTGAAAGGCATGATGGCCGTCGTCAAAGGTGGTGCCGAGTGGGCCGAAAACAGGATAAAGGAGGAAGAACAGAAGGCAAGGGAACGGATGGAACAGGCCTTGTCATGAGCGTGAACGGCCTCATGGCCGGACGTATAAAGAAGATGAGGATGTTTTCTAAAAAAAACAGACAAGCACCCCGTAGGGACATAATCTTGTCTTTGTCCGCAAGCAACGTGTTGATATTCAACATTTATTTGGCGGACAAAGACAAGACTATGTCCCTACGGGGTGCTTGTCTGCATTAAAAACGCTCTCATTCCCATCCCTATATGCCGTCGCCTCCGTCACATTCAGAACGGGAAGAGGAGCGGCAGCAGGAACGTCATGACCACGCCCATGATGATCTGGAGCGGCAGACCGACCTTGACATAGTCGCTGAACGTATATTCGCCGGCGTGCATGACGAGCGCGTTGGGCGGCGTGGAGAAGGGAGAGGCGAAACACATGCTCGCTCCCAGCGTCACGGCGAACAGGAGAGGGTAGGGGCTGACACCGATTTCGACGGCTGACGACATCGCTATCGGAGCCATGAGGACGGCGGTGGCGGTGTTGCTGATGAACATCGTCAGCAACGAGGTCGTGAAATAGATGCCGGCCAGGAGCACCGTGGGACCGACGCTGCCGAGCGACGCCACGAGCGAGTGGGAGATCATGGCCGACGTTCCGGTCTTCTCCAGCGCGACGGACATGGGCATCATGGCCGCTATCAGGACGATGCTCTCCCAGTTGATGGTCTTATAGGCCGCCTCGACGTTGCGGAAACAGCCGCTGAGCACCATCAGCAGACCGGCCGCCATGACGGCCGTGACGGGAGCTATGGGTATGAAGTCGAAGACCATCATGGCCACCATAGCCACCATGATGACGGCAGCCACGGGGGCGCGATAGTTGAGTGTCACCTGTTGTGCTTGTTCTTCGGGTTGACCGAGAATGACCCAGTCGCTCTCCTGCTCGTCGAGACGCGAGATGTTGGTCCACTTGCCTTGCACGAGGAGCGCGTCACCGGACTGCAGTTTCACCTCCGGCAGATTGTCCGTGATGTGCTTGTCCGGACGCTTGATGCCGAGCACGTTGATGTCATAGCGCTCGCGAAAACCCGAATTGCGGATTGTCGTACCGATGAGACGGGATGTCGGCATGAGTACTATCTCGGCTATGCCGATATCGTAGAAGTCGATGCTGTTGTTGTCGAGGCGTTTCAGTCCGTTGCTCTTGGCGAATTTGTCCATCACGGCGGTGTCGCCCGTGAGATAGATGATGTCGCCGGCGGAGAGCAGACTGTCCGGACCGGCGAGACTCTGACGCACGTTGCGTATCAGTCCGCTGCGGTCTGCGCTCTCGCTGCGTATCTCGATGATGGACAGCCCGTACCGGCCGCGAAGGTTCAGCTCCGCCACGGTCTTGTTTTTTATGACCGACTGTTCCTTGATCTGATAGCGCCTCAGACTGTTGCTGATCTGATATTCTTCGACCAGCTCGTCGAGCGTCTTGCTGCCTCCTTGTCTTTCTTTCGCTTTCGCTTTCTTCTTGTAAAGGAACATCCGTGTGAGTGGCAGCATGACGATGATTCCTACGGCGATACATATCAGGCCCACGGGGAGGAACGAAAAGAATTTCAGCGGGGCATATCCTGCCGCTGTCAGGGCGTCCTGTATGACGAGGTTGGGCGGTGTACCGATGAGCGTCAACATTCCACCCATGCTGCTGGCAAAGGCCAAGGGCATGAGCAGACGTCCGGGACGCATGTTGGCTTGTGCCGCCATGCTCACCACGATGGGCATCATCAGTGCCACTGTTCCCGTGTTGCTGATGAAGGCGCCTATCACGGCCGTCACGATGATGACGAGCAGAAAGATGCGTGTCTCGCTTCCGGCCGCCAGTTTCATTATCCGCTGACTGGCCGCCTTGGCCAGACCGGTCTGGAGTATGGCTCCTCCCACCACGAAGAGCCCCACCATCATGATCACTACCGTAGATGAGAATCCGGACAGGGCCTCCTCGGGCGTGAGTATGCCGAGCAGGATCATGGCCGTCAGGGCGCAAAGTGCGACGATGTCTGCACGGATGCGTCCGCTGATGAAAAGTATTACGGTTATGGCGAGGATGATGATTGTAGCTGTCATGTGAATGGTTTATTTGGTTTATGTTTGGTAAGTGGACACAATCAACCTATATAACGTAAACGCAAAGACGCTGAAAAGCGAAATGGCATTGCGATATGACAGGTATCACAAAAACAATGGCTCGGCGCTTTTGTGTCTCTGCGTTTACGTTATGCGGGCTGGTTGTGTCGTTCTGATTGATGATTCTGGTGCTGCGGCCACCGTCAGCGCTCTATCATGTTACGTCCCTCTTTGGTCAGGTACGGCCAAATCTTGTCGTACGGGATGGTGAACGAGGGTTGTCCGGCGGCATACGGTGCAATCTCGTATTGCTGATAGACGAACTTTACGCCATCCTTTGTCATATAAGGGTCATACTGCGGCAACGGCAGGAAGTCTAATCCGCTTTCTGTTATCAGCATCTGTGCCAGATCATCGTCAGTTGTGACCTCTTCACCGTTTTCATTGAAATACGCACGCAGACCGTCTTTTATCATGCCGCGGAACTTGTCGCTGTTGACGTCGCACATCATTTCGATGCAGAAACGCCGTCCGTCCGACTTGCGGAACGTCATTCCATGATCGAATCCCATGCCGTGGGCACCGCCCATATAGCTGTAGCTTGAGGCCGTGAATGTCACGGCGAGGCCTGTCTCATACATCTTTCTTATGTCCATGCTGAATGAATAGGGTGGGCGGCTCTCGTCGCCGACATCGTCGTATTCTTCTTTCAGTTTGCCGTCGATGGTGTTTCCGTAGTATGCCATGAGCGAATCACTCTTCAGCAGGTCACCGTAATAGGTGCCGCCGAGACTTTCGTTCACATATTCGGCGATGGCATTGACCAGCACCGGACTGCCGGCGGTGGGGTAGTCGACAATGATTTTGACCTCGCTTGCCTTTGTCTTCTGTTCAAACTTGACTGAGTCTGTCGTCAGTCCTTTGGACTCTGTTCCGCTTCCGGAACCGCATCCCATCATGGCGACGGCCATGATTGAAGCGTATAAAAATGTCTTTTTCATAATTCCATTGGTTTTGAATGTGTGTAAATCAGATGTGTCGTCGTGTCTTTCTCTTCAAGGTTAAAATCAAAAAGGGCGGCTCAGTGTTGTCATTGGGCCGCCCTCGGATTATTATTTGTCTGTGAGTATCTTCCTTATTCTCCCTTTATGGCAGCAACTCCGGGCAGAACCTTGCCCTCGATGGCCTCAAGCAGTGCGCCGCCACCGGTAGAGATGTAGCTTACCTTGTCGGCCATGCCGAACTTGTTGATGCATGCCACTGAGTCACCACCGCCGATGAGTGAGAATGCGCCGTCGGCTGTAGCCTTGGCAATGGCCTCTGCGATGGTCTTTGAACCACCGGCGAAGTTGTCAAACTCGAATACTCCGGCAGGACCGTTCCACAGGATGGTCTTTGCGCCTTCGATGGCTGCAGCAAACTTCTTGCGTGTCTCGGGACCTGCGTCCAGTCCTTCCCATCCCTCGGGGATGTTGTTGGCCTGACAAACCTGAGTGTTGCAGTCGTTCTTGAAGTCGTCACCGGCGATGCAGTCAGTGCCGAGCACGAGGTTAACGCCGTTCTCCTTGGCCTTCTTGATGATGTCGAGAGCCAGGTCGAGTTTGTCGTTCTCGCAGATAGACTTGCCGACGGTGCCGCCCTGAGCCTTTGCGAATGTGTATGTCATACCGCCGCAGAGGATGAGATTGTCAACCTTGCCGAGCAGATTCTCGATGATGCCGATCTTTGTTGAAACCTTGGAACCGCCCATGATGGCTGTGAAGGGGCGCTTGATGTTGCTCAGCACGTTGTCAACGGCTTGAACTTCCTTCTCCATCAGGTAACCCAGCATCTTGTTGTCGGCGTCGAAGTAGTCGGCGATGACGGCGGTAGAAGCGTGCTTGCGGTGAGCCGTACCAAAGGCGTCCATCACGTAGCAGTCGGCGTAGCTGGCCAACTTCTTTGCGAAATCCTTCTGGCGGCCTTTCATTTCCTTCTTTGCCTCGTCATACTCGGGAGTGCCCTTCTCAACACCAACGGGCTTGCCTTCCTCCTCGGGATAGTAGCGGAGGTTCTCAAGCAGCAGAGCCTCGCCCGGCTTGAGGGCTGCGGCAGCTTCGTCTGCATTGGCGCAATCATCGGCAAACTTAACCTCTACACCGAGAGCGGCCGATACGTTCTTGACAATCTGAGAGAGTGACAGCTCCGGCTTCTTCTTGCCTTTGGGCTTGCCCATGTGGCTCATCATGATGAGGGCGCCGCCGTCGTTGAGCACTTTCTTCAGTGTGGGGAGCGCGCCGCGGATACGGGTGTCGTCAGTTACGTTACCATTCTCGTCCAGTGGCACGTTGAAGTCTACGCGCACGATTGCCTTTTTGCCGGCAAAGTTGAATTGTTCGATAGTCATAATTACTTATTCTTTATGTAAAATACGTCCTAATTGTTATTAAATCGAACGCAAAGTTAGCAAAATTAATTTGTAACGGCATTGAGAACGTAACGATTTTATATATTTTTTACGCCAATAATGGCTAAATGTAACGTCGGGTTTGCAAATATCGCGGTTCATCAGAAAAGTGAAGTGATGAACACAAAAACAAATACCGTCTGGCGGCAATCACTGAAAAGAATGACACGGGCAACAGCGTGAGGGTATGTTCATGTAGTGGCGCACCGGCGTAACCACCTGTCACGCGGCTACAAAAGAAAAGTGACAGACTTGCACGTGCATGTCTGCCACTTCAAATATAGGCTTAATTGATATTGTCATTTGCCGACATCAAGTTTCCAGTTGCCGTCTTTATCCTTGCGCAGTTTTGTAGTGTCGGTCTTTTCCGAACCGTCGTCATACTTGATGTTCATAGTAACCGTCGCTTTCTCACCGTCTTCAGATAATTCTTCCGACACTGCCTTCACCGATGTCATCTTCTTACCTTCCTTTTCTATGCTCTTTGCCATTTTGTCTTTGAGGGCGGCAGCATATTGGGCTTTCTGTTCTTCCAATTTCGCTTTGTCGGTGTCGGCTTTCTCCGTGATGAACAGCATGTCGACATATCCTTCGTAGTCTTCGTCGATCAGACACTTTGCTGCTTTCTCTGCTGCTGCGGACGGTGTGTTGTCATTGCCGCATGCGAACAATACCATAGTAACGGCGAGCATAAAGCTCATTCTAATAATTTTTCTCATACTTAATAGGTTTTTAAGGGTTAGTAAATTATAGGTTTGTTGAAATGTCGTATTAAATGGATTCCCGATTGAGGAGATTGTTTTCAATAGGTCCTCGTTGTCGCTTCGGAAACAGTCGATGCTGTAGTCAGAAATTCGTTATGCTTTTTAGCCGAGGTGACGAAAGAAAGTCAGACGGCATGATGACGTTTCTTAATTTCATGCCAAGCAGGTCGAAATTGTGGCGCGGTTCGACGACGAGCGATATTCCGGCACGTTTGTATGCAAATTCCACGAGTTCGCAACAGTACATTTTTGTCGTGTCGCTGTCATCATATTCGTGGTCGAAAAGTGTCCCGCGGCGGTATATATCCAATGCCACTTGCGCCGCCCGCATGGCAGCCGCGCTGTCGGTACAACGCATAACCCCGCCCGTCACGGCGTTTTCACGTGCGTAGAACTTGTCCACCGGTTCCATCTTCACCCGGTCCGGGTCCCCTTCGTAGTCCGGTTCACCCGGCACGGCGTGGACCACCATCATCACTCCCGCCGAGTCGACAGCAATCCCGATGTGTGAGTAGCCGCCTCCGCGATCGGCCATGAGCACGGCACGGCTTGTCATTCCGCTGCCGCGTCTCAACATCACGTCGCCTGTCTTGAGGCTGAGGCCGGCGGGCATTATGGTACGTTGCCGGTTGCAAGTGCATCCGTATATGGTCATCCACGTCATGCCAATCGCGGCAAGTGCAACGATGACCCATCGGCTTTTTGTCATGCGGCAATGAATCATTATCCGCAAATATAGTAAAAGAATTTGAAAAGGGATATAAAAACGATATAAAAGTTATAATTTGAGCCTCTCTTTTGGCCTTTATTGCGATTTTGACTACTTTTGTGCCCGTTTTCCGGACGTCGGGGTTGACATCTTCCGAACAAACCGGATAACGGCAATATACATTATACAATAGTATCGTATGAAAGATTCTGTGATAATAGTAAGTGGCGGAATGGACAGCATCACTATGCTTTATGAATATCGTGACCGCATCGCCATCGGTCTGTCCTTTGATTACGGCAGCAATCACAATGCCCGGGAGATACCTTTCGCCCGTATGCACTGCGAGCGGCTCGGCATACGCCACATCGTCATCAACCTCGACTTCATGCACCGTTATTTCAAGAGCTCGCTGCTCTCCGGCGCCGACGCCATTCCCGAAGGCCATTATGCCGATGAGAACATGAAGTCGACCGTGGTTCCGTTCCGCAACGGCATCATGCTCTCCATCGCCGCGGGCATCGCCGAAAGCAACGGTCTGAAGCACGTGATGATGGCCAATCACGGCGGCGACCACACCATCTACCCCGACTGCCGTCCTGAGTTTGTCTCGACATTCAGTGCGGCGACTGCCGCCGGAACTTACGACGGTGTGACCGTTGAGGCTCCATATACCGGCATAACCAAAACCGATATAGCCCGCCGCGGCCATGCCCTTGGCATAGACTACAGCGAGACGTGGTCATGCTATAAAGGAGGGGAGCATCATTGCGGCCGTTGTGGTACGTGTGTCGAACGGCGTGAGGCGCTGGGCGAGGCAGGAATAGACGACACAACGGAATATGAAAATGAAGAATAAAGAGTGAAGAATTTGCTGCCGCCGGTCCTTTTATGCGCGTTATGAAATGAAGGGAGGACCGACGGCAGCAAATTCTTCACTCTTCATTCTTCACTCTTCATTTTCTCATCCGAACAGTTCGCGCAGGGCTTCTTCCACCTTGCGGACGGGGTGCAATTCGATTTTGAATTTCTTCGTGTTCAGTCCCGAGAGATTGTATCTCGGTATGATGATATGGCTGAAACCGAGTTTCTCCGCCTCGGCGATGCGCTGTTCAATGCGGTTGACGGGCCTGACCTCACCGCTCAGTCCAACCTCTCCGGCCATGCACCAGCCGGTCTCGATGGCCGTGTCGACGTTGCTTGACAGCACGGCAGCGATGACGCTGAGGTCCATTGCAAGGTCCGTCACGCGCAGTCCGCCGGCGATATTGATGAACACGTCCTTCTGCATCAGCTTGAATCCGACGCGCTTTTCGAGCACGGCCAGCAGCATGTTCAGGCGGCGCTGGTCAAATCCCGTTGCCGAACGTTGCGGTGTTCCGTAGGCCGCCGACGACACGAGAGCCTGTGTCTCGACGAGAAACGGCCGTACGCCTTCGATGGCGGAGCTGATGGCGATGCCCGACAGCCCCTCGTGGTCTTGCGTGAGGAGCAGTTCCGAAGGATTGCTGACCTGCCGCAGTCCCGACTGCTGCATCTCGTAGATGCCCAGTTCCGACGTGCTGCCGAAGCGGTTCTTGATGCTGCGCAGTATGCGGTACATGTAGTGCTGGTCGCCTTCAAACTGTATCACCGTGTCCACGATGTGCTCCAGTATTTTCGGTCCGGCCAGTGTTCCCTCCTTATTTATATGCCCGATGAGTATCACCGGCACACCGCTCGTCTTCGCGAAGCGCAGCAGGGCCGAGGCACACTCGCGCACCTGTGTCACGCTGCCCGGACTTGTCTCCACCTCTTCGGTGGCAATCGTCTGTATGGAGTCGATGATAACGAGCTCGGGTCTTACGTCGCGAATGTGTGCGAAGATGTTTTCGAGCGATGTCTCGCACAATATCTGACACGTCTCGTTCTGCTCATGGACAATCCGTTCGGCCCGCATCTTCAGCTGGTGGGCACTTTCCTCACCGCTTACGTACAGTATGCGGCGGTCCTTCAGCCGCAGTATGGTCTGTAGCGTGAGCGTACTTTTGCCTATACCCGGCTCGCCGCCGAGCAGCACGATGGATCCCGGCACGAGTCCGCCACCGAGTACGCGGTTCAGCTCGTCGTCGTGCATGTCCATGCGCGGCTCGTCATGTGAGCTTATCTCGCGGAGAAACAGCGGACGGTTCTTGCCCTTGTCCATCGCCGACCGCACAGATACGGCTGCCTGACGTGCCGCTTGAGTGCCCGTGTCAGCCGCTATGCGTATCTCCTTGAACGTGTTCCACTGTCCGCAGCTGGGGCATTTGCCAATCCACTTGGTCGACTCCTGGCCGCAGTTGCTGCATACGTATGCTATCTTGTCTTTTGCCATAATAATATTATTTTCTTTTATCTTTTGTTTGGGTGGTTACTGTCATTTTTCAGTTCGTTGGCAGTCTAAACCCCGGCTCGTCAGAAGGAATCAATGTTTTTATGTCGTTGGTGGTCATAGGTTCCCTTTTATATTTTCCGATTATTATTCCTCTTTGTCGTGTTGCTCTAAGAAGAAACGTTTTTGGCGTTCTATTTCGCGGCGCAGCTCTTCTTCTGTAGGCATATATGCCATATATTTAGCGGCAAAGAGTTGGTTGCTGCGATTCAGTATAGAGTATTTCGCAATATCTTCATTTGTTTCAGAACAAAGTAGAATACCGATGGTAGGATTGTCTTCGGCGCCTTTCACCAGATCATCATACATCCTTACGTACATATCCATCTGCCCTACATCCTGATGGGATAGTTTATGGGTTTTCAAATCAAATAATACGTAAGCATGCAAATGTATGTTGTAGAATACAAGGTCTATATAATAATCATCACCACCGGCAAAGATATGCTTTTGTCTGTCCACGAAGGCAAAACCTCGTCCCAGTTCCATGATGAACTGTTGGAGATTGTCTATCAAAGCCTGTTCCAATTGCGTTTCATCATATTTTGTGTCTTTTCTAAAGCCGAGAAATTCTGCGACGACAGGATTCTTAATATACTCAAGTGGGTCTGCTTGTTCAATCACAGGCTTGGGCAGAGCCAATGATTCACGTTGTGATGCCAGCATACGTCCGTAATATTGTGTAGATACATTGCGGTCCAGAGTACGGGTGCTCCACATCTGCTCCGATGCTTCCTTCATATACCACAGTCGTCCTTCAGGAGAAGTTTCCCGTAAAATAATTCGGAAATGAGTCCAAGTCAAATTGCGTACGCACGCGTTCGTAATTTGCAAATCTTTAAAACATAGATAAAAACGACGATATTGCTCCAAAGCCCGCTTACTATATCCTGTCCCATATTCAAGTGTTAGTGTATTGGCGAGATTCGCAATCAATTTCTTGCCGTATTGTGCACGCTCCTTACCCTGTTGCTCTTCTTCTACGATGCGTCTGCCAACATTCCAGTATGTTACAATAGCTGCCTGTCCTGCGGCAGCATACGCCTGTTGTCTGCCATGTTCGATAATAGTGCGTATATCGTTTAGTACGCTGCTGTTTGCTGTTATATTGTTGGTTGTCATAAGTTTCTTTTTATATATACCTTGTTTTTTTTGTACAAATCTAATTTACTCCAGTGATTTTTAAGGAATCAACTGTCAGCACATACTTGATGTTGGCATAACGGTCTTCGTGAAATTTCTTATTTACAATGTCGGTCATGGCTCGCATTTCGATGTATGATACAAAGTTAGCAACTTTATTCGAAATAGTGTTCATCGGCAAGCGAATAATTCTCCCCGCAACAGAAAATATCACCGGCTGGGATGTGGACATTTATTTGTGTCATCGTGGTGGTTCGTGCCACCGTAATGCCTGATATATATAATGTTGGTGTCCGGTAAACCTGTGGATGGGAGAGTTATCCAAAAGTTTTACCGGACACCAAATCGTTAATTCTCATTTAGGCTTCTAATGGCGGCGACACTGCCCCTCGGATTATTCCGTTTCAGTGAAATCCTTGTAATCGTAATAATCGAAAGCGGCCTGCGTATTGGACTTCTTGCCGTTGGATGAGGCGTAAAGACCGATGCCGAGGCCGTTGAAACGGTTCAGCTTGTTGTCTTCGGTCAACGGCAGAAGACTGAAAGGTACAGTCGTTGTCAGTTGTTCCGGTGACGGACCGTAGGAAAAGACACCGGTCAGATCATTGCATGAAAGGCGGATGACCACGTCCTTGTCGGTGTATGGTATCTTTTCCAATAAGCGCTTCTCGCCCTTATCCTTGATTATCAGTTCCAGACAATCGGGGCCTTTCAATAAGGCGACATACGCCTCGTTGTTGCGATGGAGCACCATTCCGGCCTGCTCATTCTTCTTTGAAGAAAACGTGAGTCTGGTCGTTGCCGAATATTTGTGGCTTGTCGGTTTTCTCATGAGCATGGCCGGACAGACGAGGCTATCGATAGTCTCCGGACGCAGTCTGAGACGTAAAGTTCCGTTGGCCACGGTGTAATCTTTTTCGTATGGTATGCGATTGTAATACCATCCTATGGAAAGACTGTCGCCGTTGAAGTCCAGATGTTCGTCAAGCTCATTCCGTTCCGATGCCGGTCCTGCCTCATGGCGGCTGACAAGAGGAGTCATGCAGCCATACCCGGGATTGAAGACCAGTTCTCCGTTCTGTATTTCGACGGGACAGATGAATGTCTCGCGGGTGAAAGCATGTCTGCCGTCAATCATCCGCTTTCCCAAGGCGACGGCATACCATTTACCCTCGGGCGTTTCCACCAGATCACAATGTCCCACGCACTGTATTGGCGCGGAGTGGCCCATCTGACGTTGCGACAACACGGGGTTGATGGTCTGCGGGAGATAAGTCCCCAGGAGCTTGTCGCTGGTCAGGACCGTGGCGGCATGGAAGAAGTCCGTACCTCCTTCGGCTATCAGAAGAACATATTTCTTGCCAATCTTATACAGATGCGGCCCTTCGGCATATTTTGCATTGAGCGCATGTCCCGTGGCGATGTAGTGACGTTCTCCCGTCAGTCGTCCGTTGGCGAGGTCTATCTCCTGCATCCAGATGGCCGTGGAGGACGTGTATTTCCGTCCCGGGAATTTGCCGATGTTGCTGAGGATATAACTTTTCCCGTCTTCATCCCAAAAGATGGAAGGGTCTATGCCCGGCATGTCTTTGATGAAAACAGGGTCTGACCACGGTCCTCTGACATCATCCGCAGTGATATAGAAGTTGCCTCTGTTCGAGACGTTACAGAATATATACCATTTCCCTTTGTGGTGGCGTATGGTTGGCGCCCAAACTCCGTCCTTGTCCTTGACGCCGTCGAGCGAGACCATGCCGGGGCGGTCGATGGCATGTGCCACCAATTCCCAGTTCTGGAGGTCTTTGCTTCGATAGATTGGTAGACCGGGATAGAATGTGAACGACGAGTTGCAGATATAATAGTCGTCACCGACCCTGCAGATTGACGGGTCGGGATTGAATCCCGGGATAATGGGATTCTGAATACTGTTGGTCTGGGCCGGGGATGTCATAATCATCAGCACGTTTGCCAGAACCATCATAAATATTCTTCTCATCATTCTTTAAGTTATGTTATCAATTACGTAAACGCGAAGCCCGTGGCCGCGGCATTCATTCTATCGAAATAAATCTTTGCGTTTTCGCGCCTTTGCGTTTACGTCATATATAAATCACTCACTTATACCGTTAGTTCCGGATATTCCCGGTCGCCGTCTTATAGCTCTGTTTCAGTTTCGGCGTTGCCACTTTCACCGTGACCTTTCCCTGCTGTCTTGTGCTGCGCAGTATCACCTGCATGCGGCCGTCCTTCATCGGCTTTGCCGTCACGCCGTGGAAGAGAGAGTCCGTGTAGTGGTCGCCGTTGTCCATAGCGACGAATGTGGCCGCTCCCGCGACGTCGACGGTCAGTTCTTCGTCGAATGTCGGGACGACGCGGCCGCGGCTGTCGACAGCCGTTACGTCGAGGTACATGAGATCCATGCCGTCTGCCGTCCACTTGGTGGTCTCCGGCGAGATGCGCAGTGCGACGGCCCGGCCGGCTGTCTCGATGCGGTGGCGCGCAGTCTCTCGTCCGTCGGCGTCGCGGGCGATGGCCTCGATGGAGCCGCCGTCATCGTAAGGCACGTCTTTCCACAAGATTGTGTTGCGCTGCGACTTGTCCTTTATGGTCGTGTCGTTTATCTGCGTGCCGAAGCTCTTGCCGTTGACGACGAGCTCGACCGACCGCGCGTTGGTGTACGTCACGACGTCCTGCGTCGTTCCCGCTGCAAAATTCCAGTGGTCGAGGATGGCCGGACGGCCGACGATGACATCGTTCCAGCTGACGCTCTCGCCGCCCTTGCGGTCTATCACGCCGATGCGCACCAGCGGTTCGTCAGCCTTGAAGGCCGAGCGCACGAGGTAAGCCTGAGGGTAGGGGCGCATGGTGTGGTTGAAGAACGAATAGTTCCATCCCTTCTTCGGCCAGGCGTTCGACTCGCCCCAATATTCCACGGCACCCCAGTAGGCCATGCCGACGCTGCTCTTGTGGTCCATGTTGTAGTAGGCCTCGAGCATGTTGGACGTCTCGGCCTCGCTCTGGAAGATGATCAGATGGGGAGCATGTTTTTTATAATCGGCATATCGGGAAGACTGATAGTTGAACGAGGCTATCTCGGTGGCGCAGCTCAGTTCCGGCGGTGTGAGATAGCTGTTGAACTCGCTGTGCTTACGGGTGATGGCGCCGGCCCGTGCGGGAAACATTGCCACCGTGGTCATGCGGGTGTTGTCGAATCGCTTGACCAGCTCGTCGAATATCCTGTATGTGGTCACGCCCCAGTCGTTGAGTCCGCCGAAGCCCGCCCAGTCCTCGCGTATCTGCAGCTCGTTGCCGAGGCTCCACATGATGACGCTCGGGCGGTTGCGGTCGCGCTTTATCCATTCGGTGATGAGCCGGTACCACAGATTGGTGAACGGCTGTCGGCCGCCCCAGTAGTCGCCGTCGCTCCACTTGTCTATCAGCTCGTCTACAATAATCATTCCGACACGGTCGGCAATCCTTGCGAAGCTGTCGCTATACGGATTGTGCGAACAACGTATTGTGTTATATCCGAACTCCTTCAGTTGCAGCATCATGCGTTCGATGGCCCGGTCGTGTGCGGCGGCGCCGAGCGCGCCGAGGTCGTGGTGGCCGGAGTTGCCCTTAAGAAAGAGTTTTTCGCCGTTGAGGCGGAAGCCGAAGTCGGGCGAGAACTCCAGTTTGCGTATGCCGAAGGTCTCGCTGAGGCTGTCTACGGGAGTCTTTCCTGAATACAATATCACCTCGGCACTATATAGATAAGGCGTGTCGGGCGACCACAGCGACGGCTTGTCGATGGTGATTTCGGGCAGGGCAACCTCAGTGATGCTCTGGCGTGTGTTGCCGGGCATGCCGCTCTCGGCCGTTCCCATCACCTTTCCGGCGGCATCGCGCAACCGCGTGCGTATGGTGACGTCGTTCTTCTGCCAGCCTTCGACTTCCACCTGAACCCTGACCGTGGCACGGTCGCGGCTCACTTCGGGCGTTGTGATGAACACGCCGTGACGGGCGACGTGCGTCGGGTTGGTCACTTTCAGCCGGACGTCACGGAAGAGTCCGCCTCCGGTGTACCAGCGCGAACCTTTCTTCGGGCCTGTCGAGGCATAGACGGCCACGACGTTGTCGGCGTCATAACGCAGATGTTTCGTCACGTCGGCCTCCAGTCCGACATATCCGTAGTCGGTCGACGCCACCTTGTGACCGTTGATATAGACATCACCATAGTAGATTATGCCTCCGAAATCGAGCGACACGCGCATTCCCTGCCAAATGGAGTCGGCCCGGAAAGTCTTCCGATACCATCCCTCGCACATCGGCTTGAAGCCGCGTGCGCCTCCGCCGTCCTTTGTCCAAGGCTGCTCAAACTGGAAGTCGTGGGGCAGGTCGAGCGTGCGCCACGAGCTGTCGTCGAGCGCGGGAGAGGCAAAATCCGTGTTCTTGTTCTCCTTGGTGACGGGACAGAACTTCCATCCGAAGTTGAACAGTGTGTTCTGTTGTGCGGCAAACTCGGCCAGCGGGCGGTTGCCCTTTCGTGTCTCATCTTTCACGTTCTGATACTGTGCCCGTGCCGGCATGAGGTTGCCGGCATAGAGTGCCATGACGAATGCCGTGGCGTATGGCAGCAGCTGTTGTTTGAGGTTGTGTAGCATATCTGTATATGTTATCGTTATGATTTGTTGTTCGTTTCCGATTGTTCGTGCCGGTAATGCCGATTGTTTGTTGCAAAGATAGGCATAAAGCAGATTGTAAATCAGTAAAATCGTACGAAAATCGGTAAAATCGTACAGAAGTCCTTAAAAACGATTAGTCACCGACATCCCCCTTTCGTCTTCTTAACTGCTCTTTGCACACATCTTTCTTTTCCCACAAGTAGGGTCGCGACCCGTCGCGACCGCCTCGTGGTTCTATATAATTACCCATATATCCGGCTCAAATGAGCATGTTAAACCACGGGGCACGGAGGCGGTCGCGACGGGTC
>JAFULM010000054.1 GCA_017483185.1 Prevotella sp.
ACCCGTCGCGACCGCCTCATGGGCACATAATCAATCGCCTGACGGAACGTACATATAAGCCAACCGAACGGGTTGTATCACGTGGCAAGGTGGCGGTCGCGACGGGTCGCGACCCTACTTGTGACTTTGCTCGCGAACTACGCGAACTCGGTATGCAAAAAGATGTCATCGCCAAGATGACGAAATTGACGGAAGAAGAGATTGATAATCTTTAGCTGAAACAGCTCTATTGCAAACCATTTAACCGGCTGTCCGCTTGATTTACATCAAAAAGAAAAACGCCAAACGAAAACAACGGTCACGATATTTGTGTGCGTGCACAAAATGCACTATCTTTGCATCGTGTTCGTGAGAATACATTGTTATTCATTAGGTTAGTAGTTAATAGATTTAAGGTAAAGATTATGTTATTAGATTTTCAGACAACGGAATGTTGATGTTCGCCCGTTTGGGAGTCTGAAGTTTCAGATGGATATCAACTGACGTTAGGAAGGAGCGCGGAGTGAGTGAGTCATACCGCGCTCTTTTATTATATATAATATGTGTAATCGGACGGGGCTTTGGTCTAAAAGTAAGGTTGTGACCAGACTGTGTCACTCCAAGTGCCGGATGAACCAATAAAAACACCATTGCGGCCCCCGCGCGACGGGGCTGTCGTTTCCTTTCGGCGGATGTGTAGCTCGAAGTGTAGCGCGAAGTGTAGCGCGATAATGCTTGACATCGCTTGCGAAATGTTGTATCTTTGCAATGTCTTCCGGATAGACAGAGTGACTAAACAACCAAACATTCAACCAATTAAAAAAACAAGAAAGGAAACAAAATTATGGCAGTACTTTACAGACTCTATCAGAACAATCGTGCGACAAGTGATCAGTATAAGAAATGGTACGGACGCTCGGTCGCAATAGACACGGTGACCACGGACCAGATAGCCGCCGAAATCGAAGCCAATTGTACGGTCAAGCGCGCCGACATCCTGGCCGTGCTCAGCGAACTGGTGGTGGTGATGAAGCGTGAGTTGCAAGGTTCCAAGCGCGTGTGTCTGGACCGCTTCGGCTCATTCAAGATGGGACTCCGCACCAGCCCGGCCGAGGCCGCCAAGGACTTCAACGTCAAGGACAACGTCAAGGGCGTGCGCGTCATATTCCAGCCCGAGTTGCACATCGACGCTACGGGCCGTCGCGTGAAGTCGTTTCTCGACGGATGCAAGGTGGCCGAGCTGCCTGTCAACATGACAGACAAGACCGGAGGTGAGTGATTCTACGGAGGAGGGAGGCTTTTTCGGGACATCCCTCCTCCCTGCTATTCTCTAATCTTATTTTTAACTAAAAAACTTAAAATACAGCACATTATCATATATTTTGTTTAATAAATGACGCAAAGATGCCGCAATTTGCGGAATTGTGATTAAATTTGCAGCTAAAAATAAAAAAGATATTGATGAAAAGATATATCCGCACTCTCTGCTTGATGTTATCGACAGCAGTATTGCTTGCAGCTTGCAAGGACGATGACGAGTGGGAGACCACATTATATAATGATATAGCCATCACGGGTTTCAGCATAACCTCTGCCACGGTCTACAAAACCATTACGGCAGAGGATGGCTCGACGTCTACATCGTCGACTGTCGACAAAAGCGTCTCGGCCATACCTTTTTATATAGATCAGTTGAACGGAAAGATATACAACGTCGATCCGTTGCCCGCAGGCGCAGACCTCACGAAGCTGACGTGCAGCTATGCGACCAAAAACAACGGACTTGTCTATATCGAAAACCCGATGGACGGAAGCTGGGAAGCACTCTACGTGGACCAGGAAATCAACCTGAGCACGACGCGCAACATATATGTGACGGCATCGGACAACACCGCTTCACGGAAATATGCGGTGACGGTGACGGTAGGCGACGGGCAGAACAAGAGTTTCGGTTGGACACGAATGGCCGACAACGAAAAACTGGCGGAGCTGACGGACGTGAAAGCTGTCAGTGTCGGTGACCGGCTGGTGGTCATGGGCGTGAAGAACGGCACGACCGTGGTCTATTCGACCACAGACGGAAATGAATGGACGGAAGGTTATGCAGGGTTGGGCGGCAGCGCATCAGTCAATGTGGCCGCTCTCGACGGCAGCGTGATGGTGCTCGACGGCACCACTCTCAAGCGCTCGGACGACGGCGGAATGACTTTCGCCGACGTGGCATACACCACCGACGGCTTCGCTCTGAAGCAGCTCGTCGGAGCAAACACAAGACAGGACAAAGACCAACTGGTGGCAGCGGAGAAGGAACCGAAGCCCGCAGAACTGTATGCTCTGACGGACGACGGACGCATCGGTATCTCCACGGATGGCGGTCAGACATGGACGGCGGAAGACGGAGTGACAGACGATGCCCGGTGGCTGCCCGTGGAGGACGTGGCTTTCTGCAGCTCTCCATTTGCATATAACACCATGACGGACTATGTGGTCATGGTCGGCAACCGTCAGCGGACATTGACGGACGGAGCCGGAAATGACGCAGCCAACGAGGGGGCCAATGCCGTGGTGTGGCGCAAGATTGTCGAATATGCTCCGGGCAGCAAGGACGGAAAGTGGACGTTCATCAACGCGGACGACACATTCGTCTATCCCCTGCCGCGGATGAAGGGTCTGACCGTTGCCGGATATGACGGCCGTCTGTTGGCTATGGGCGGTGCCGGTGTCGGTGGCAGCGACGTGACGCCTTACGGAAAGCTCTATGAGAGTAGGGACGGCGGCATCACATGGAAGGACAGCAACATATATAATATACCGGAAGGCTTTGACACCAACGCCTCTTCCGTCACAATGGCCGTCGACGGCGACAACCGTCTGTGGCTCGTGTGCGGCGGAACGGGACAGGTCTGGTGTGGCCGGCCGTAACGGAATGAAAACCGGAACAGCCCATGAGACACGCGCTTGTCATCGTCACGCTGCTACTATCCGTACTCACAACACGGGCCCAGGAAGACCCGGAGTACAGAATGGAGATAGGTGCGGGCATCGGTATGGTCGCCTATCAGGGCGACTTCAACGGCTCGCTGACGAAGAACATGCAGGCGGCCGGCTCGTTGCTGGCACGATATAAATTCAATCCGCGCATGGGATTGGCCATGAACGTGAGCTACGGCAAACTGAAAGGAGCGTCGGACGGCACGCAGACATGGTATCCGGACTACAGCGGAGAGACGGTGGTGACGTTCGACAGCAAGATTGTGGATGCCGGCATCAGATTTGAATATAACTTCTGGCCATACGGCACAGGACGCGAATACCGTGGCGCGCAGAGACTGACACCATACGTCGCAGTCGGTTTGGGCATGACATACGCCAAGACGGGAGACGGCAGTGTCTTCACCGGGAATGTGCCGATGGGTGTCGGCGTGAAATATAAGGTGGGCACAAGGGTCAACGTGGGCTTGGAATGGGCCATGCGCTTCTCCATGAGTGACAAACTCGACGGTGTGGCCGACCCTTACGGCATACCGAGCAAGGGAATGTTTAAGAATACCGACTGCTACAACATGATACAACTATCTGTGACATACGATATCATGGCAAAGTGTAAAATATGTAATAACGATAGGGACTGAAACGATGAATAACAAACCGGATATGGAACGCATACCGCAGCACATCGCCATCATCATGGATGGAAACGGACGATGGGCGGCCGAACGCGGGCAGAAACGCAGCTACGGACATCAGGCCGGAGTGGAAGCCGTGAGGCGAATAACGTCTGAATGTACGCGGCTTGGCGTGAAGTATCTCACATTATATACATTCTCAACCGAGAACTGGAACCGCCCGGCGGATGAGGTGTCGGCCCTGATGGGGCTGGTATTGTCATCCTTGGAGGACGAAATATTCATGAAGAACAACGTGCGCTTCCGCGTCATCGGCGATACGCAACGGTTGCCGGAGGACGTAAGGAGAAAACTGCGCGAAACGGAAGAGCACACCGCAGCCAATTCGGCAATGACAATGGTCGTGGCACTGAGCTACTCGTCGAAGTGGGAGATAACGGAAGCTGCGCGCCGGATAGCACAGGATGTAAAGGATGGACGCATCGACTGCAACGATGTCACCGAACAGATGGTCGCAGAACACATGCAGACCAACTTCATGCCGGACCCGGAATTGCTCATACGCACCGGAGGAGAGTTGCGCATCTCCAATTATCTGCTCTGGCAGATAGCCTACTCGGAGTTGTATTTCTGCGACACATACTGGCCCGATTTTGACGAGGAGGAACTTCGGAAAGCCATTGTCAGCTATCAGGGACGCCAGAGACGCTTTGGAAAGACCGGAGAACAGGTGGAAAAAGAACACTGAAAGGACTGACACATAAAGACAAAGAACCAAGAAGATAATCAATGGGATATATTAATAAGGTATTCATATTGCTTGCGATGACAACGCTATTCGCGACTCAGGCAAAGGCACAGGAGAAGATTGTCAACCCCGACATATCTTATGCCGGTACGCCGAGACAGTGCGAAATAGGCGGACTGACCACGAAAGGCGTCGAAGGATATGAGGATTATGTGCTCACAAGCCTCTCGGGACTGGAAGTGGGGCAACAGATCAGTGTGCCCGGCAATGAGATTACCGAGGCCATAAGACGATACTGGAAGCACGGACTCTTCTCAAAAGTATCTATAACGGCCGACTCCATCGTCGGCTCGAAGATCTATCTGTGCGTCCATCTCGCTCTGAGACCGCGCGTAAGCACAATCAACTATAACGGACTCAAAAAGTCGGAACGGGAAGATATGGAGGCCAAACTCGGCATCATGAAAGGAAGTCAGATAACGCCGAACATGATCGACAGGGCCAAAATACTCGCAAAGAAGTATTTCGACGAAAAGGGCTACAAGAACGCGGAAATCGAAATACTGCAACGTGATGATGTCACGGGCAGCAATCAGGTCATACTCGATGTCAATATCGACAAGAAAGCCAAGATGAAAGTGCGCCACATCATCATCGAAGGCAACGAAAACCTGAAGACATCAAAGATAAAAGGCGGACTCTTCAAGAAGGGAGCCTTCGCCAAAACGCATGAAGCCGGCAAGTTGGCGACATTTCTCAAATCGAAGAAATTCACGGACGAAAGATACAAACAGGACAAGCAGAACCTCATCGACAAGTACAACGAGCTGGGTTACCGCGACATGTACATCGTGGAAGACAGCGTATGGACCGTCGACGAAAAGCATGTCAATGTCTACGTAAAGGTGGATGAAGGACAGAAGTATTATCTGAGAAATGTCACTTGGGTGGGCAACACCGTCGCTCCGACACCATATCTGGACGAATTGCTCCGCATGAAAAAGGGAGACGTGTATGACACCAAGAAGATGAACAAACGTCTGTCGGAAGATGAAGACGCCGTAGGAAACTACTATTGGAACAACGGTTATCTTTTCTACCGGCTCGAACCGACCGAAATAAACATCGTCGGAGACTCCATCGACCTTGAAATGCGTATCACCGAAGGACCGCAGGCACACATCAACAGCGTGAGAATATATGGTAACGACCGACTTTATGAGGAAGTCGTGCGTCGCGAACTGCAGACCAAGCCCGGCGATCTCTTCTCCAAGGAAGCACTGATGCGTTCGGCACGTGAAATCGCTTCGATGGGATTCTTTGACCCGGAGAAAGTCAACCCGGACATCAAACCGAATCAGGAGGACGGAACCGTCGACATCAACTGGGAACTGGAACAAAAGTCCAACGACCAGGTGGAATTCTCGTTGGGATGGGGACAGACCGGTGTCATCGGACGTGTGTCTCTGAAGCTCAACAACTTCTCAATGCGAAACCTGTTCGGACGCAACAAGATGCACCGCGGAATAATGCCTATCGGCGACGGAGAGCAGCTGGCACTGAGCGCACAGACCAATGCGCAGTATTATCAGTCGTACAGTATCAGCTACTCGGCGCCGTGGTTCAATGGCAAACGTCCAAATGCTTTCAACGTCGGACTGTTCTACTCCAAGCAGACGGACGTCAACAGCAACTACTATAACAACAGCTGGATGAACAACTACTATAGCTACTACGGTGGCTATGGCAGTTACAACGGATATTACAACAACTACGAAAGTTACCTCGACGATGACAAGTACGTGCAGATGCTCGGCGCTTCAATCGGGTGGGGTAAGCGTCTGCGCTGGCCGGATGATTACTTCCAGCTATCACTCTCGCTTTCTTACACGAGATATATGTTGCGCGACTGGCGTTACTTCCTCATCTCAAATGGAAACTGCAACAATATCAACCTCGGCGTCACGCTGTCACGTGTGAGCACAGACAACCAGCTGTTCCCACGCCGCGGTTCTGAATTTATGGCCTCGCTGACAATAACTCCGCCGTGGTCGGCATTTGACAAGAAAGACTATGAGCATCTGGCGACTGACGGGACATCGGCCACATTTGATCAGGAGCAGCAGGACAAGTATCGTTGGATTGAATATCACAAATGGAAGTTCAAGCTACGCACGTTCACTCCGCTCACCAATGCCCAGAAGTGTTTTGTGCTCATGACCCGCGTCGAGTTCGGTCTTCTCGGATCATTCAACAAATACAAAAAGTCGCCTTTCGAGACATTCTATGTCGGAGGTGACGGTATGAGCGGCTATTCGACCGGCTATGCACAGGAGACCATCGGACTCCGCGGTTACGACAACGGCTCGCTCACACCGTATGCGGCGCCCGGCTACGCCTACAACCGCTTCACAGCGGAAATCCGCTATCCGTTCATGCTCGGCAATACAACCATCTACGGACTGGCATTTGTCGAGGGTGGTAACGCTTGGAGTGAAACCAAGAAATTCTCTCCGTTTGACATAAAACGCTCTGCAGGTGCGGGTGTGCGCATATTCCTCCCGATGGTCGGCCTGATGGGTATAGATTGGGCTTACGGTTTCGATACCATAACATATACCGGTTCGAAAGGTGGAAGCCAGTTCCATTTCATCCTCGGACAGGAATTCTAAACTTAAATAATAAGGAGGATTTGACATGACAAGAAGTAAAGAAGGATTTATGAGAAGACTTGTGCTGGTATGCCTTTTCGCTGCATGTTCATTGAATATGTCTGCCCAGAAGTTCGCTCTCGTGGATATGGAATACATATTGAAGAACATCCCGGCTTACGAGCGTGCCAACGAGCAACTCAACCAAGTGTCAAAGAAGTGGCAGGCAGAGGTGGAAGCTATCTCCACAGAGGCCCAAACGATGTATAAGAACTACCAAAACGAAGTAGTGTTCCTTTCCCAAGAGCAAAAGAAAGCACGTCAGGACGCCATAATGGAGAAAGAGAAAGCCGCTGCAGATCTTAAAAAGAAATACTTTGGGCCGGACGGCGAACTCTTTAAAAAGAGAACCAGCCTCATGACCCCCATACAGGAGGAGATTTACAACGCCGTCAAGGACATCGCAGATTTGCGTGGCTACCAACTCATCCTCGATCGGGCGAGTGACAGCGGGATTATCTTCGGCAGTCCGAAAATAGACATCAGCAACGAGGTGTTACAGAAGTTGGGTTACGCCAATTAATGAAGAATGAAGAACGAAGAGTGAAGAATGAAGGACGAAGACGTGCTGATGAGCGAAGCGAGTAACAAGCTGCCGTCATCCACAAAACATTTCTCCCTCCTCCCTCCACAAAGAAAGAATATAATATAAACCAAAAACAATAACAACAATGAAGAAATTACTTTTAATGCTTTTCATGTGTGCGCCAGTGGCAGCATTAGCCCAGAAGTTCGGACATGTGAATGCACAAGACATCATCCAGGTAATGCCGGAATACACAAAGGCTAAGACCGAAATCGAGACACTTGCAAAACAGTATGAGGACGACCTCAAGAGCATGCAGGACGAGCTTGGCAAGAAGTCACAGGCATACGAGAAGGAGCAGGCTTCACTGCCGGACAACATCAAGCAGCGCCGCGAGCAGGAACTTCAGGACATGTACCAGAAGATACAGCAGAGCTATCAGGACAACCAGCAAGCTCTTGCCAAGGCACAGCAGGAGAAGATGCAGGCCATCACGACCCGCGTCATTGACGCAATCAAGCAGGTCGGCCAGGCCGGCGGATACGTCTACATCATGGACATTGCCGGCGGAGTGCCCTACATCAGCACCACCCTCAGCACCGACGTGACGGCAGAAGTAAAGGCCAAACTCGGTCTGAAATAATCAGAATTCACATCAGTGAGAGCCTTCCGGAAGCGCATAGCCCATCCGGTAAGCTCTCACTTTCTTTTTATCATCGCCGCGACAGAAACGCCAAGCGGCAGTCACAGCCGGCAACAAACAACAATACAACCCCATGCAAAAGTCGGATTTCATCTTGCGTTTTCCCGCCATGACAAGACCCGGATTCCTTCGGCTTTGTCCCGCTTATGTGTTGAAAACGCTGTCAGTACTCTTTCTTTTTCTCGTCGTGACAACTCTCCGTGTCAATGCCCAGACCGTAATGGCTGCAAGACAGACGCCCCTCACGGCCGGACACTCCGCAACCGGACACTCCACAACCGACATTCCGCCGACGTCGCAGCCGTCAGGCCCGGCCTTCGGTTATCTCAGCTACGACTCCGTTCTCCACGCCATGCCGGCATACGCCACAGCCATGCGACAGCTGGACGAGCTGAAAGCCAAATACGAGGCGGAGGCAAAACGTGTGGAGAGCGATTTCAATAAAAAGTACGAAGAATTTCTCGAAGGCCAACGCGACTTTCCGCAGACCATACTTCAGAAGCGTCAGAGTGAATTGCAGGAACTTCTCGATCGCAACATTCTCTTTCGTGAGGAGAGCCGCCGACTGCTCACCGAAGCCGAGCGCGACCTGCTCGCACCTCTTCACACCCGCATCGCCGGCACACTGCGTGCTATCGGTGAGGAGCGCGGATACGCCTTCATCATCAACACCGACGGCAACGCCTGTCCTTTCATCAACCCCGTGAAAGGTGAAAACATCAGTTCTGAAGTGAGCGAACGCCTCCGTTAGACATCATGCCCTCCGCCAGCCAGCCGACAAAAGCGATTTCGGCCGGCCCGACGAAAAAGAGCGTTGCCCGATCTCCCTAAACACATGCCATAACCTTAACAGCCACATGAAAAATCTCCCCGGCACCCCCGGCCCCATCGGCATCTTCGACTCCGGCTACGGCGGTCTGACCATTCTCCACGGCATCCGCCGTCTGTTGCCCCAATACGACTACCTCTATCTCGGCGACAATGCACGCGCTCCTTACGGCACGCGCTCCTTTGATGTCGTCTATGAGTTCACCCGCCAGTCCGTCATGAAACTCTTCGAGATGGGCTGCCATCTGGTCATCCTCGGCTGCAACACAGCCTCAGCCAAAGCCCTGCGCACCATCCAGCAGAACGACCTCCCCCTCGTCGACCCGTCACGCCGCGTGCTCGGCATCATCCGTCCCACGGCCGAAATCATCGGCTCGCTCACCGAGACCCGCCACGTCGGCATATTGGCCACCGAAGGAACGATAAAAAGCGAGAGCTACACCCTGGAGATACAGAAACTCTTCCCCGACATCAGCGTCTCCGGCGTAGCCTGTCCCTTCTGGGTTCCGCTGGTGGAATATAACGAGTGCGACAGCCCCGGAGCCGACTATTTCGTCAAGAAGCGCATCGACCAGCTCATGGCCCTTGACAGCCGCATCGACGCCGTCATCCTCGGCTGCACCCACTATCCGTTGCTAATGCCGAAGATACAGAAGTATATCCCTTCCGGCGTGCGCATCGTCCCCCAGGGCGACTACGTGGCCGACAGTCTCCGCTCATATCTCAGCCGCCATCCTGAGATGGAACGGAAATGCACCCGTGGCGGCCGCGTCCACTATCTGACCACCGAAAGTCCTGAAAAGTTCCGTGAGTCAGCACAGATATTCCTCCACGAGCCTGTGGAGGTGGAGAGCGTGACGCTGTGAGTCAATTAATTATGTTTACTTATAAATAATTTGTTGGAATTGTGGATTATATTCAATCGGTTTGCCCGCAATGATTGCGGTTACAGCTTCTTCGATTACTTTAAAAGGTACAATAAACCACTCTTTGGGATTGTGCCCGTCAATTGTTACTTGTAATTTAACAATATCAAATAACTTGTGTATCAAGGCTTCGAAGGTAGAAGATTTCACATTATATACTTTCCATGTGGCAACAATCTCTACATCTGCACAAAGATATGTCGGCTCTTTCTTTGCATTTGCAATCCGGCTTTCAACCGAAGTGACGGTAAAGCCAATTTTATACAGGTTTTTAATTGATGCTATTTCTGGAAGAACTGATTTTGAACGCAATACATAGATAGTACCGCTTTCAATGTCGTTGTCATTGATGGTGAAACTGCGTATTAGTTCTTCGTCACTTATATCTGAGCAGTTTACAACAGAATAACCTGTAACAGAAAGATTCTTTGTTATCGTTTTGTATTTGATGTCTGATTCTGTGCCATTTTCATAAATAACCCGTGTCCTTCCATCTCGGTTACCATGCATGTTTATGCCTTGATCTTCAAAACCGGCAAGAAAACCTACCATCCCGTCTTCGATAAAGTAACTTCCTATTTTAAGATTCTTCACGCTAAACTTAACAAGGCGATATTTCCCGGATTTCAAGCCTTGATGAACTTCGTTAAACAAAGTTTTGTATTTATCGAAGTCTTCGCATGGAACACGCCGACCAATATAGTCTGCCTTTTTATGGGCTTTAAGTCGTTGACGCATATATTCGGGAATATCAAAAAGCCCGTGGTCAGAATCTGTTTCAACATCAGAAAGCAAGGGATCATCAAATATAGCTTTGAGCCGTTCCTCTTCGGTTGACTCTCTTTTATATTCTGACATGGTTTTCTCTTCTTTTAGATTAGGTTGCGGGAGGATACCCAACTCATCAAACGGGCGGCAACGCTCTATCTTATTCCCGCTTTTAAGCAGTCCGACCCATTTGTGATATATGGAAGACTCGCCCGGATTGTCTTCTGGCAGTCGTCCATAGGTCTCATAAAAGTTTGAAATCTCTTGAAAACCGGCAATCAGCCGGTCGCTCGATGTCGGTCGCTTGCGGGGAGCCATAATATCAGCCAGTAAAGGATCGGCAAATATTTTTTCTAATTCTTTTTCCCAGTTTATCATTGCTGCTGTGCGAGTTTGTTGCGTTTGAGTTGGCGAAGATATTCGATGGCCATAGCTATTCGACGTGCCAAAGGATCTCCATCGGACAATTCGGGTCTATTCTTTTCCGGATTCTCTTCACGCCATTTAGGTAGATATTTGGTGAAAAGCAAAATCGCTTCTTCATCAGTGAGTTTTTCTGAACGTTTGTCCTCGATGACATATTGTATGGTGCGCAAAACTTCAGGGGTAAGCGATTTTGATATTACTTCGTATGCCCGTTGAAACGGATTGATGTCGGATATAAGATTGATGTCAAGGTCATTGATGTTGACAAACTTGTTGGCAACCTTGATAAACCGATTCCCACTGTCGTCTGTATCTGTGACTTGTTCGCCCTGTGTGGCGATGGTCAGAATTGTATGCTTGGTGACGGCATCGACTTCTTCCTCATTTAGATTTGGATATTTTTCGCGGATAATCTTGGGTATATATACCTCGGTTATCATTTCCGCCATTCCCTCGCCTATTATTGCTTCACGGATATTCCTATCAGAAAGTGTAGTCGCAATGAGGGTGTCAATGTCATTTTCAACAATCATTTTAGTCCTTTCATTGAGGGTTGGCAATCCCTTGACTTCGATGACATGGTCATCCTCTTCCTGAAACTCTTGTTTGTTCTCGTTGCCAACCTTAGTCTTGAAATTCCATTTGGGAGCCATAACCTGTTCCATAAGCAGCGAAGCGGCAATAGCTTTCAGGAAGTCATTGACTGCCATTGCCACATCATCCTGTGCCGCATCTGGACACGGTATAAGATTGGTGAACTGTGCATGTGTCTTGCCTTCGCAGTCGCGGGTGCATCGGCCGATGATTTGTACTACTTCTGTCAACGATGCACGGATACCGATAGTGATGCAGTGTTCGCACCATTCCCAATCAAAGCCTTCTTTGGCGGTGCCGAGGGCGATAAGAATATCCATAGAATCACGACGATTCATCCTTCTGAGATAGTTTTGTAAAGCACTTCTGCGTTCCACGTGGTCTTCCACAAGATTACCCACCGTCAACAGACGTCCGTCACTTGTCCTGACTTTATAAAGATAATTGTCGTAATCGCACGATTCGATTGTGCCGATACATTTGATGATTTCGGCTGCCTGATCATGCTTGTCCATAAAAGCCCCGGTCTTGCTGTTTGGATGTGGTATGTGGATAAGCGTTTTCTTTGTTGTGTCAAGCACATCCGGAATGGCAGTAAGATAGTTTCCTTGAAAGAAGCTATACCCGATACCGAGACTTTTCAGCCAACGGTATCCGTTGAGTTGCTGATAATAATTATAGTTAATGGCGGGTTGGAATAATGCTTCGTCTTCAGGGCGCATGACCGGTATTGCGTCGCCACGGAAATAGGAACCGGTCATCGCGAGAATATGTGCCGATGTTTCGTTGACCAGTCTGCGTATGAATGAGCCGAGCCTGTTGTTTTCGTCCGCTGAACCATGATGAAATTCATCTATGCCGAAGAAGACATTATTCAGTTTGTCTGCTTCAATACCATTCAATGCGTTAAGCAGTGTGGCATGGGTGCAAACTAAGGTTTTAGCCGACGGGTGGTCAAGAAATTCCCGTAATCTCGACTTCTTGGAATTCTCGCTTCCGGCTGCAATACAAAGATTCCAGTACGGTGCTACACGCCAATCCTCATAAAAGCCGAACTTTTTCAGTGGCGTATCATTGAAACTGCGTCCGATGTTCTGCTGCGGAACGGCCACAATAACTTTTTTCACTCCCTGATTAGCGAGTTTGTCAAGAGCTACGAACATCATGGCCCGGCTCTTTCCCGATGCCGGAGGAGCCTTTACGAGCAGATATTGGCGATGCCGCTGTGCATAAACCATTGCCTGCATTTCACGCATGCCAAATTCGTTGGTGTTGCTCGATTTGCCCGTTTGGGCATATTGTACTTCTACGAGATTTGTCATTATTATCTGTTGATTAAGTGATTTTGTGCGCGTTTGATAGCTTGCTGCAGTTTTTGTTCGAGCAGTTTGCGTTCAGGAAGTTTCGTCATATACTCGGCCACGCGGATGTTGCTGTCGTCAAGATGCATCAGCTCTATGTGCTCTTCGTTCTTTCCGGCACAGAGGATGAGTCCGATGGGTTTGTTTTCACCTTCTGCCATATCATATTTTTCAAGCCAGCGCAGATACAGTTCCATCTGTCCCTTGTAAGCCGCCTGAAACTTTCCGAGCTTCAAGTCGATAGCGACAAGACAACGCAAGCGACGGTGATAGAACAGCAGGTCTATGTAATAATCCTCGTTGTCGACCGTTATGCGTTTCTGGCGTGCCATGAAAGCGAAGTCGTTTCCCAACTCCGTAATGAAAGTCTGCAAGTCAGCAACAATGGCACTCTCGAAATCTCGCTCGGAATAATTGCCGTGCAACCCGAGAAAATCCAGCACGTATGGGTCCTGAAACACGAGGTCGGCCGACATCTTGCGTTCGTTGCGCAGCTCGTCAAGGTCGTGACTTATGACAGCCTCCGGTTGCTTGGCAATAGCTGTGCGCTCGTACAACATCCCGTCTATCTTGGCTTTGAGCGTGCGTTTCGACCAGCGTTGGTCGGCTGCCATAGTGAGGTAGAAAGTCCGTTGAAGCTCGTCGTCGATGGGGATAATTAACAGAATGTGAGACCATGATAATTGTCGCACCAGTGGTGCGACAATTTGTTTATCCGGATATAATGCAGCAAATTTCATCATGCGGTGAATGTTTTTTGCATCAAAACCTTTACCATACAATTCGGTCAACTGGTTTGATAAACTGGCTATCACTTGTCCCCCGTATGCGGCTCTTTCGCCTCCCAACAATTCCCTGTTGATGCGGTCACCTATGCGCCAATACATCATCGTCATCGTCGAGTTGACTGTCACGGCGACCTGTGTCTTGGCCGACTCTATCAGTTGTCTGATGTCAGTGAGAAGATTGTTGTCTGTATGTTTGTTACTAATAAACTCCATGTAAATCTATTTATTTTATTATTTGAGCATATAACACTACATAATTAGTCCAAAAATGGGTTTTCTTTTAGAATGAATGGAGATAGCCGGTTAAATAATTCTCTTTTAAAACGATTCTCTCCAAATCCATACTTCCCAATAACGGTTTTAGCAATCTCCATAACTTCATTTTGAGTAAGACGATATTCAGAGCCGTCTAACTTATGAAAAACTTTGGTATCTTTGTCCTTTCGAAACTCATAATTTTTATTAAGCCAACTATATTTTATCAAATGTATATGACAAGCACAATTTCTATAATAATTTATCATGAAGAATTCATTTTCTGTAATTTCTTCTGTAATCATTTTATAAAGTCTATCAAACTGCTCATAACGCGCGTCTTGTACGCTCCACCCCCAAGATTTCGCATATTGCACATATATTCGACCAGACACCATAAGTTCATATAAATGGACAAAAAAGGCTCTAATATAATAAATATCAACGAAACCACATCTTTGCATTGTAGATGTTAGCTCAATTAGTTGTTTCCACCAATCAAAAAACGACTTGTCGTCTGCATAACGTTGACTCGTTAAATTCTCTAAATCTGTCATTCCTTTATCATTTTAGTGTATAGTTTAAAAAGATGTTCAAGGCGCTCCTCGTCGGAAGAAAATGGTTCGGGACGATAGATTCGTTCGACAGCGAGGTCAAGCTGATGGTGAGCATCGCGAAGTTCATCAGGCATGGTTTCGGGATTATACATTTCGCCAAGCGTCATGTCGAAATTTTCGTCACGGATATTTAGGATATTTTGCGCTAATTGCTTCAGTTCCTCTTTTTCTGCTGTTGTTAGCTTAGGGATGGGGAATGTATTGTAGCAGAGTGTTGCAGAATAGCGGATTCGGGTTTCTAATGCGCCCGCTACAGCTTTAACCCATACATTGTGCATATGAGATGTTAGTACAGCAAAAAGCCACATCTCCGCATCATAAATGGCAAAAGCAGAATTAGAGATGACAGTATCCTTATCGACAAATCCTATAGGGATATATTCTCTGCTTTCTGATGAATGACACGGAATTAGAATCGCGTTAGTTGGCTTGTATCTGACCTCTGCAAATTGCCAAGGTTTCGCTGCCAGTTCACGTGTCGGTAATTTTGCACTCATAGAACGGAATTGCCGACATTGTTCAAATAAAGATGAAAGTTCTGTGATCTTTTTAGCTTTAATAGAATCTTTGTCTGATACCCAAATACAATATCTTTCATAGCCATTGATAAAACTATCTGCTCCCATTAATAATTTTATATATTGGGATATTTCTGGATTTGTAATAAGAGAACCGACATTTTCTTTTTCAATGATTAATGCTCCTCCATCAGCAGGTTTACTCCCATATAACATTTCTGGAACACAGCTAATAGCCCGACCCCTTGGTGCAACAATTACATTTTCTGCGCCACTTAAATAAGCATTGATAAAATCAACTTTTTTTGCTGATTTAGATATTATATGACGATTCATAGGTGCATTTGCCAACCCTATTATTGTGACAGTTACACCAGCATTATACTTTGCATTATTTGACCATTTAAAGGAAGTATATGCAAATGAAATTTCGAGGCCTTTTTTAAAAAGTATCGGCCATAAAATTGCGACTTGTTCTCCTTGTGATATTGAATTAGTTGTAACAAATGCAAATGATGATTTTGAATTGGTGGAATATTGCGCAGCTTTTACAAACCAAGTTGCTATATAGTCAAGTTTCTTGTAACCTTTACATATATTGCCAATAGCAATACGCATATCATCCTTTTGCCCTGCATCTTGCAGTGAACTGCCAAGATACGGCGGGTTCCCCATAATATACACTTCTTCATCGGGCTTGTGCGGACAAACAATGTTCCAGTCAATGCGGCATGCATTACCACAGACGATATTCCCGGATGGTTTGAGTGGGAGAGTTTCCGGCTGCACACCGAAGGCGTCACGGAATTTCACGTTCATCTGATGTTCGGCAAGCCATAGGGAAAGGGTTGCCGTATCACAAGCGTATTCATCAAGTTCTATTCCGTAGAATTGCGTCAGACTGATGCTCGATATCGGGAGCAAGGCTATATTTGCTATATCGCGCAAGGCTTGCCAAATGAGGATTTCGAGTTCACGCAACCGTTTATAGGTGATGATGAGAAAGTTGCCACTGCCGCAAGCCGGATCAAAGAATTTGATATTGGCCAAGCGTCCGAGCAAGTTGCGAAGCCGTTGGGTCGCACGGTCCGGATGTATCTTGTTGGCAATCTTGTCGCGGGCTTCATCACATGCCGCTGTATATTCCTCTATAAGAGAATCAAGAAACAATGGGCGTATCAGCTTTTCTATATTAGTCACCGAGGTGTAGTGCATACCAAGACCCGCACGTTTTTCGGGCGTGACAACAGCCTGAATCATCGAACCGAAGATATCGGGATTGATTTCTTTCCAGTCGTATTCACCACAGTTCAGTATCAACGTGCGGGCGCGGCGTGACAGCTTTGGTATCGGATAACGCTCCTTGAACAGACCGCCATTGACGTATGGAAATACTTTAAAAAGTTCGGGCAACGCATCAAGAACCGTCGTTTCGTTGGTTGACATGGCGATAAAGGCACGGTCTATAAACTCCGACAGGTCGCTGCCGTCAGCTTTGGTGTATTTGGAAAGTGTGCCGGTGAAAAGGTTTTGGTCGGGAAACAATCCTGTATCTTCGGCGAAAAAGCAAAACAGCAGACGAGACATGAATATGTTCAAAGAGTGAACCGTCTCAGGAGTGGATATGTCGTTGTAGCGCCGGATGTCATCAAAGAGCTTTGCCATCAGTTCAGCAGACTTCACATCAGCCTCCGCCTCTTCTGTATGTTGGATTTTCTCAATGCCTGCAAGAGGAGTGAAGAACTCAAAGTCTTTCCACATCAGTTCGATGCGGTTTTCGTAGAAGTCATTCTCTTTGGGATCGTAAGCTACGACATGAGCACCGTCGCTTGTGACATAAAGACGGGGCGACTGTTTCGTTATCCTGCTGTCGTTGCGCATATCTTCGATAATGTCGTACATTTCGGAACAATTGTCGCCAACCGTATTGGTCGTTGTCATACGATAAGCAATAAGATTTTTTATAAGGACAGTGACACCATCCTTTGCCGAATTTCCTGCGCCGTCTTTGGTACGTCTTATCTGTCCGTCGCCCCAGTTGGCGAAGATGCGCAAAAGGTTATAGACCAGTTCTTTGGCGGACGTGCCTTGTCGGCCGAGCAACTCCAATGCTTCTGTTGCCTGAACGTGAGAGAATGATTTCGATTTTTTTACCATCTACATTAAGTTTTCAATGTTTTGTTCCAAATATATGTATGCACTCGTGTCATATAATATTGGTCATGTCATCTTAAATGCAAATATATAAAAAATCCGGGATTATAAACCAGATGTGATGGAGGAAATGATTTTCTTTAGCGGCAAGTTAGTTGATCTTTGTCAAATCACCGGCCCCACCCCGGCCCTCCCCAAGGGGAGGGTGCCGGATATGTCTTACACATCCCCAAGTAGGGTCGCGACCCGTCGCGACCGCCTCCGTGTCTCGTGGTTTTGACTTGCACGGAGGAATTGTGTGTATAGGTGGTTTTGTGGCACGGAGGCGGTCGCGACGGGTCGCGACCCTACTTGTGGATGTTGCGTAACGTATGACGTGCGTACTTCCGTATGCGCGGCGGCGCTATCTTTGCGTCTTTGTGTCTTTGCGTTTAATTTAAACACCCTTTGTTAAATTAATTCTGAATTTAACGCCGAAATCCGGCCCCACTTTACAAAATTTTCCCGCCTCGCCTCCAAATTTTCAAATCTCACGAAGCTCAAAATCCTGCGGTTTTTACGGCGGAAAAATCGCTGTTTTTGCAAACTACTGTTATACAGCTACTTATAAACAGGGAGCCCCCTCTGACTCCCCCAAAGGGGGAGCTTGGGCTTCCCGTAAGGGCCTTATTGCTCTGCAACGGGGCTGCTATTGTCTTGCAACGGCGGCCCCGTTGCAACATGACGGCGTGCTCGTTGCGATGCAATAGCGGCCCCATTGCTCGACGAAACCCTCTTTTTGGTCTAAAAACAGCAATCAAAAACTCGCCAACTTTTGCAAAATTTGAAAGCCATAAGGGCCTCCCGGCATCCCAAGCTCCCCCTTTGGGGGAGTCAGAGGGGGCTGTCTTAGGGGGCCGTCGGGTCCTTTAAGGCCCTTATTGCTCACGAAAACGCAAATCTTTGAGTGTTTTTCTGAACACGGTTTTGTAAATAAATATGGTAGATGTCCATGTCGTGGGATATATACAAATAAAAAAGGTGGGAGTGACGCAAACCGAATCTGAAAATCAGAGGATTCGGATTGTGTCACTCCCACCTTTTGGGGCTTATCGTCAAATCTGCAGCCGGTTGCAGCCGTTCTTTCACTTCTTCTTCACCGGTTCGCAGGTCAGCCCTACGCCGAGCTTGTTGAATATCTTGCGGTCGACTTCCGACAGCATCACGGTCGAATGGACCTGACAGCCGCGCAGTTGCGGCAGTACGCCGAGAGCCTTGCGGCAGTTTTCGTCGGCTTGCGAGAGCACCGACAGTGCCACGAGCACTTCGTCGGTGTGCAGCCGCGGGTTGTTGCCTCCGAGATATTCGACTTTGGTCTTCTGTATCGGTTCGATCATCGCCTGCGGGATGAGCTTGACGCTGTGGTCGATGCCGGCCAGATGTTTCGATGCGTTCAGAATCAGGGCCGCGCTCGGTCCGAGCAGTGGTGATGTCTCTGATGTTATGATTGTGCCGTCGGCCAGACAGATGGCTGCGCAGGGTTTGCCGCAACGGTCGCGGCGTTCCTTTGCGGCGACGGTGACGCGGCGATGGTCGGTCGAAATCTTTGCCTGATTGAAGAGGATCTGTATCTTCTGGACCTCGCCTTCGTTGTTGGCTCCGTTGGCAAACTTGTTTGTCGCGTCATAGTAGCGGCGTATGATTTCGTCGTTGGAGGCTTCGCGGCAGACGTTGTCGTCGCTGATACAGAAGCCGACCATGTTGACTCCCATGTCTGTGGGCGACTTGTAGGGGTTGTTGCCGTAGATGCCCTCGAACAGTGTGTTGAGCACGGGGAAGATTTCTATGTCGCGGTTGTAGTTGATGGCAATCTTGTTGTAGGCTTCGAGGTGGAACGGGTCGATCATGTTGACATCGTTCAGGTCGGCCGTGGCGGCTTCGTATGCGATGTTGACGGGATGTTTCAGCGGGAGGTTCCACACGGGGAATGTCTCAAACTTGGCATAACCTGCCTCAACGCCGCGCTTGTGTTCGTTGTAGAGCTGCGAGAGGCATACGGCCATTTTTCCCGAGCCCGGGCCTGGGGCGGTGACGATGACGAGCGGGCGTTCGGTCTTGACATAGTCGTTTTTTCCGAAGCCTTCCTCGCTGGCTATCAGCGAGACGTTGTGCGGATAGCCGTCGATGAGATAGTGGACATACGACTTGATGCCCATGCGCTCGAGACGCTTGCGGAAGTCGTCGGCCGAATGTTGGCCGTTGTAGTGGGTTATGACGACGCTGCCTACGGTAAATCCGCGGCCGATGAATTCGTCGCGCAGACGGAGCACGTCCTCGTCGTAGGTGATGCCGAGATCGGCACGCACCTTGTTCTTGACGATGTCCTCGGCGCTGATGACAATCACGATTTCTATCTGGTCACTGATTGTGCTGAACATGCGCAGTTTGGAGTCGGGCTGGAATCCCGGCAGCACACGGCTCGCATGGTAGTCATCAAAGAGTTTGCCGCCAAGTTCGAGATAGAGTTTGCCCTTGAACGTGGCTATGCGTTCCTTGATGTGTTCCGACTGAATACGTATGTATTTGTCGTTGTCAAAGCCTGTCTTCATTTTTATCTTTTATTTTTATGTTTTTATTATCCGAAAACAATAAAAACCACCTACCGACTGTCTCCGCAGTCCGTAGATGGTTTTGTTCTAAACAATCCTTTTCGCGAAATATCTCACCGGATACCACACGGACAGGAAGCCTACGACAATCACCGTGATGAATATGAGGATGATGTCTGCCGGGTGGACGCTCACGGGATAGGCGTCGACGACAAACGAGCCGCTCGACCGCCCTAAGCCCACGAGGCCGTAGGTCTGCTGCAGCCAGCAGAGCAGCAGGCCGATGATGATGCCCGCCGTGGCGCCCATAGCCGAAATCATGCGGCCCTCAAAGAGGAAAATGCTCCGTATCTGGCGATCCGTCGCGCCGAGATTGCGCAGCGTCACCACGTCGTCACGCTTGTCGATGATGAGCATCGAGAGGCTGCCGATGATGTTGAAGCATGCCACGATGAGGATAAAGGTGAGGAAAATGTAAGCGATGAGTTTTTCCACTTTCATGATTTTGAAAGTGTCTTCTTGCTGTTCGAAGCGGTCCAGGACGCGATAGCGTCCGGCGGCCAACCGGGTCATCTCGGCCTTGACGGCATCAAAATCGCTGCCGGGACGCAGCCGCAGCTCGAGCGCGCTGACCATGCCCTGACGGTCGAACAGCGAGCGGGCCATGCCGATGTCGGTCAGTATGTAGTTTTTGTCATACTTGGCCTGCTTCACGTTAAACAGCACACCGGGTGAGAAGACTTCTCCCTCGGTGAAACCGTCCGTCGGGTCGGCCACATTGAGTTGGCCCTCGCGCCGCGGCGCATATATCTTTATCGGTCCGCTGTATGTTATTCCGGTGCCGAGCATTTCGGCTAAGCGTATTCCCGGAATACCGTAACTGAGGTCGGCGACATGCAGTTCGAACGTTCCGTCGCCGACGAGGATTTCCGTGATGTGGGTCAGACTGTCGAAGTTGTCCTGCACTCCCTTCACTATGACCATCGCCTGTCGTTCGCCATATACGGCCAGCGCCATGTCCTCGACTGTCTCCGTGGCCACTTCCACCTGAGGCAGACTGCGTATGGACGTCAGCACGGGGTCGTCGGCCGGTGCGGCCTTGCCCTCCACGGGGATGACTTTCAGTTGCGGATCAAACGAGGTGAGGAGTGAGGCGACCAGATCGTGGAAGCCGTTGAAGACGCTCAGTGTTACCACCAGAGCCATTGTGGCCACGGCGACACCCACGACGGAGATGCCGCTGATGATGTTGATGGCGTGTGTGCTCTTCTTGGAGAAGAGGTAACGGCGTGCGATGTAGAAGGGGAAGTTCATTTAGGATTACTTCTTGAGCAGCTCGTCAATATGCTCTATATAATCTAATGAGTCGTCGATGAAGAAACGCAGTTCTGGGATGATGCGCAGCTGGTGGCGCGTGCGTGTGCCCAGCTCATATCGGATGGTCTTCTCGCTGGCGGTGATGTTCTTCAGGATTTCCTCGCCTCTTTCGCTGGGGAAGATGCTCAGATAGGCCGTGCAGATGCTTAGGTCGGGTGACACACGTGTCCGCGTCACAGAGACCATTACGCCACGCATCATGCGTGTCTGCTGCTGGAATATCACGCTCAGCTCCTTTTGCAGGAGCCGGGCTATCTTGTTCTGTCTTGTCTCTTGCATATCTGTATATGTGTTATATTTTGGTTGCAAAATTACACATAAATCGCGAGATTTATGTATCAATGGGGTAAAAAAGAAAAAGAGACGGCCCCCTACAACCGTCCTTCCTCGCAATAACTGTAATAGCGGCCGTCGGTGACGATGACGTGGTCGGCCAAGTATATGCGCATGGTGTCGCAGGCAGCCTTGAGGCGTTGTGTCAGACGGTCGTCTTCGGCGCTTGGCTGCGCGTTGTTGCTCGGATGGTTGTGACAGAGGGCGATGACGGTGGCGTTGGCGAGCAGTGCCTCCTTGATTATCAGTCGCACGTCGACCGCCGTCTCGCTCAGTCCGCCGTGGCTGAGCCGCATCCGCTTGATGAGTTTGAAGCTGCGGTTCATCAGCAGAACCCATGCTTCCTCTACGTCGAGATCCTGCACGAGCGGGTGGATGTGGTTGTAGATGGCTGTCGCCGAGCCGAGGTCTTCGCGCTCCTCGGCCTTTTCCAACTGCCGCCGTTTACCCAGTTCGCAGGCCGCAAGAATCGTGATTGCCTTGGCCGGTCCCATGCCGTTGTATGCCGTCAGCTCGCGGACGGTCTTTTTCCCCAGCGTGTTGAGATTGTTGTTGCAGTCGCCGAGCACACGTTTCATCAAGTCCACAGCACTCTCGCGCGTCGAACCGGAGCCGATGAGGATGGCCAGCAACTCGGCACTTGACAATGCCTGCGCACCAAGTCTTTCCAATTTTTCCCGCGGACGGTCCTCTTCGGACCATTGATTGATTTTCATATCAACTTTCAATCCTCAATTATAGAAGTTCTTCTCAAACGCTTGGAACTCGTCTTTCCCTCTTACGCAGCGTTTCCACCATGCTTCAATGAATCCGAATCCGTAGCCCATGAGTTGGGTGAAGGCGGCCGCGACGGAGATGGCGCCGATGCGGAGACTGTGGTTCTGGCGTGCGGAGTCGGCGAAGATGAGGATACAGTAGGCCGATATCGGCAGCCACGGTGCGGCGCAGAGCCAATACCAGCGGTCGATGTCGTCGTAGTGCATGAGCACGCGGCCGACGGCGGAGACGAGCACGAGGGCTATGATGCCGACGGTGAACACCATCGGGAGCAGGTGGACGAGCTTGAGTGACTCGGGATATTTCTTGTAGAGATTGATGCGTGCAATGCCGCTGTTGTAGACCTGACGGAAGAACTTGCGCAGGTCGGTGCGGCGCTTGTGCCACACCCATGCTCCGGGAAAGAGGCGACAGCGGCAGCCGGCCTTGAAGATGCGTATGCTGAAGTCGATGTCCTCGCCGAAGCGCATGCGTGAGAAACCGCCGAGACGGGCATAGACGTCGCGGCGGATGCCCATGTTGAATGAGCGTGGATAGAACTTGTCGAGTTTCTTCTTGCCGCCGCGTATTCCGCCGGTGGTGAAGAAGCTCGTCATGGAGTAGGATATGGCCTTCTGTGTGTCGGTGAATGAGGGGTGGGCGCAGTCCGGTCCGCCGAAGGCATCGGACGGTTCTCGTCTCAGTTCGTCGTCGACGGCCTGCAGATAACCTTCGGGCAGGACGACGTCCGAGTCGAGCACGATGAGCCATTCGCCCACGGCACGTTCGGCGCCGTAGTTGCGGCTCTGTCCCGGTCCGGAGTTTGGCTTGACATGATATTTGACGTCGAGGCGTTCGCTATACTTCTCCACGACGCTGCGACAGTCGACGGTAGAACCGTCTTCGACGATGACAACCTCGAAGTCGCGCAGTGTCTGACGTGTCATACTGTCGAGCAGCTCGTCCACTTCGTCGGGACGGTTGAATACGGGGATGATAAATGAGTATTTCATAATGGTAAAAACCCACCCCAATTCTCCCTTCGGGAGGGTTGAGGTGGGTTTTGTTTTTTTAGGTTTTAGAGCCTTACTCCTTCACGCGCTGCAGATAGCTGCCGTCGCGTGTGTCCACCTGAATGAGGTCACCCTCGTTGATGAACAGCGGTACGCGCACCTCGACACCGGTCTCCAGTGTTGCGGGCTTGGTGGCGTTGGTGGCTGTGTCACCCTTGATGCCGGGCTCGCTGTGTGTGATGCGGAGGTTGGTCTTCACGGGCATTTCGGCATAAAGGATGGTCTCGGTGTCTGCGTCGCTGACCACCTCGACGATATCGCTTTCCTTCATGAAGTCCACACCGGTGATGAGGTCCTTCTGAATTGGCACCTGATCGTAGGTCTCCTGATTCATGAAGATATAGTCGCTGCCCTCCATGTAGAGATACTGATAGGGACGGCGCTCCACGCGGACGTCCTCGAGAGCCTCACCGATATTGAAACGCTTCTCCAGTACGCGGCCGCTGACCACATCCTTCAGAGTGGTGCGCATGATGGTGTTACCCTTGCCGGGCTTTACGTGCAGGAAGTCGATACAGAAATACAGCTTGCCATCCATGCGGATGCAAGTACCTTTCTTGATGTCTTGTGACTTGATCATGATGTTATAAATATTGTTTTTATGAATTATTATCGTCCGTTACGGCCATTTTACGGATGCAAAGGTACGGAAAAAATAGAAAAAACATTAATCTTTGGGCTAAAAATCGCGTATCAGTTTGGTTATTTGGAAATTAATAACTAATTTTGCAGCCCAAAAGCGAATATAAACAATAAAATAATAAAGCAATGAAGAGAACATTTCAGCCGCACAACAGAAGACGTGTCAACAAGCACGGCTTCCGTGAGAGAATGGCAACCAAGAACGGCCGCCGCGTATTGGCTTCACGCCGTGCGAAGGGTCGCAAGAAGTTAACCGTTTCTGACGAGCACCACGGAAAGTAATCCGCGGCTCGCCGATTGTCTATCGACAGGAACAGCAGATGGCAGAACGAACGCTCGTTCTGCCATCTGCTGTTTTTGTACGGTATCATCGGTTACGTAGTTGTGGTAAGATGGAGGGGCTCAAGTCTTAAAACATGGTCCACAAAGTAGGGTCGCGACCCGTCGCGACCGCCAGACCAACCATATATATGAATCAACCGTACGGGTTGAATTGGTTGGCAGTGAGGCGGTCGCGACGGGTCGCGACCCTACTTTGTTAACAATGTTTTAAGAGCTAAGCCCCTTCGTCTGTCTTATTTGACCTCCCAGGTGCCTTATTTGACCTCCCAAGTGTCGTTAGTCATGAGCAGCTCCTCAAAGTTGTGATACTTCTTCTGGGCGCTCACTTCCTCGATCTGAGCCGTGACGGCATCATTGTATGTCGGTGCGTCGACGTCGCGGATGACACCGAGGGCCACGGGGAAGCCCTTCTCAGGGTCCATCATGGCCAGCTTGAGCTGGAGTGTGTTGTCCTCAGAGTGGGCGTCGTGCACGAGGATGTCGTCCATCGTATAGCCGTCCTTGCCGATTTCGACGACCTTCAGGCCGAAGCCTTCCTGCACGAGACCGTACTCGTTGTTCTCGCCGAAGACGAGCGGCTGTCCGTGCTGAACGTAGATAGCGTTCTTCTTGCGGCCCTCCTTCGTATATACAGAGTCGTAGCAGCCGTTGTTGAAGATGACGCAGTTCTGGAGAATCTCGCAGACCGCGGCTCCCTTGTGGTTGTATGCCGCCTTGAGCACCTCCACCGTTGCGGGAGCGTCGGTGGCTACGGCGCGTGCGAAGAAGTGGCCGCGTGCACCGAAGCACAGTTCCGCCGGACAGAACGGGTCCTCCACCGTGCCGTAGGGGCTGGACTTCGACACGAATCCGCGTGGACTGGTGGGCGAATATTGTCCCTTCGTCAGTCCGTAGATACGGTTGTTGAGCAGAATCATGTTGAGGTCGATGTTGCGGCGCATGGCGTGTATGAAGTGGTTTCCGCCGATGGCCAGTCCGTCGCCGTCGCCGCTGATCTGCCATACGGTGAGGTCTGGGTTGGCCACCTTTGCGCCCGTCGCGATGGCGGCAGCACGTCCGTGGATGGTCTGCATGGCGTATGTATTCACATAATAGGGCAGACGGCTTGAGCATCCGATACCCGAGATGACCGCGATGTTGTGTGGAGCCACGCCCACCTCGGCCATTGCCTTGTGGAGCGAAGCGAGGAAGAAATGGTCGCCGCAGCCGGGGCACCAGCGGGGCTGGCCTTTCTTATATAAGGCCGGGCCCGTAACAGGGTTGGTGACATTCATATTATTTGTTTTACTTGTTTCCATTGTTATCTTATATTTCTTCTGTTTAATTTCAATCAACTGTAGGGACATATTCTTGTATTTGTCCGCTCCCGCAATTCTTTATAAGCATGTTTATGTCATCAGCATCGGCATCACATTCCATATTCAGTTTATCCTTGTTCCATCTTTCGGGATTAAGATATATGTATTCATTTATCTTGTCGTATGAATGTTGGTTCCGGACGATATGGTCGTAGTATCTGCTTTGCCATAGATGTCCGTCAAAGCGCGGCCATCCATTATTCCTAACGCCATGAATATATTCGACCGTCGTGCGGCTTTTCAAATAGCGCATCATTTGCGGCAATCCTATGATGTCATCTGACATAATGCTTATCAGGCAGTGGAGATGGTTGGGCATTACTACCATATTTATAAGTTCTGCGTGCTGATAGACCGAAAACATTTCGTCAAGAACTTGGTGTATCATCAGTCCTGCATCATTAAGTTTCATTTGTCCGTCTTTCACACATCCAAACAAATCGTTTCTGTTATTCGTTACTATCGTGACAAAATAACAGCCCGCCGTAGAGTAGTCATATTCTTTTAGTCTGATACTCTTTCGTTGTGGATATACATCAGATTGCTTCATACTTCATGTTTCGTTGCGGACAGATACAAGAATTTGTCCCTACGCTTCCTTGTGCATGTTGCTTCATGCTTCATGTTTTGTTGCGGACAGATACAAGAATTTGTCCCTACAAGCCCTTAGAACGTTGATTCGGTATTACCACTGAGCAAACCGCGGAACGCGGCAGTGAGCTCGCTCACCACGAACGGCTGTCCCTTGACCTGATTGTATTGCTTAGGTACAAATCCGTCGACATTGGCGCGCAGCCATGCGGCAAGCTGGCCGAGGTTCTGTTCGGCGACGATGACGTTCTTGTATTTCATGAGCACTTCGGCCGTATTCTTCGGCAGCGGGTTGATGTACTTGAACTGTGCTAAAGCCACTTTGTGGCCTTCGGCGCGCAGTTCCTCCATAGCCGAATAGAGATGGCCGTAGGTGCTGCCGAAGCCCACGATGAGCAGGTCGGCGTCGTTCTTGTCGCCGTCGACCTCGAGGTCCGGCACCGGTATGCGGGCCACCTTCTCGGCGCGCAGACGGCACATCCGGTCGTGGTTCTCCGGGTCAGTCGAGATGGCACCCGTGCGGCCGTCCTTCTCCAGACCGCCGAGGATGTGGGTGTAGCCCTCCTGACCGGGCACGGCCCAGTAGCGTGCGCCCGTCTCGGGGTCGCGCTCATAGGGAGTGTAGTTGTCTTTCTGAGCCTCCGTCACGCGGTGGGGACGTATGGCGGGCAGCTCCTCCATCGTCGGCAGCTTCCATGCGGCCGAGCCGTTGGCGATGAAGGCGTCGGTGAGCAGGATGACCGGCGTCAGGTGCTCGACGGCAATCTTGGCTGCCGAATAGACGGCGTCGAAACAGTCCGTCGGGCTTGTGGCGGCAATCACCGGCATGGGGCTTTCGCCGTTGCGTCCGTAGAGAGCCTGCAGCAGGTCGGTCTGTTCGCTCTTCGTGGGCAGACCCGTCGAGGGACCGCCGCGCTGTACGTCGATGACGATGAGCGGCAGCTCGTCGATGACGGCCAGGTTGATGGCCTCCGACTTCAGACAGATGCCCGGTCCGGAAGTCGATGTGGCGGCCAGAGCGCCGGCAAATGCGGCTCCGATGGCGCTGGCGCAGCCCGAAATCTCGTCTTCACACTGGACCGTCTTCACGCCGCACGACTTGTGCTTGGCCAGTTCGTGGAGTATGTCCGTGGCCGGAGTGATGGGGTAGGAGCCGAGGAAGAGCTGCATGCCGGCCTTTTCGGCGGCGGCGATGAGTCCGTAGGCCGTGGCCTTGTTGCCGGTGATGTCCATATAGCGGCCGGCGACTTTCTCCCGCGACTCGATGCGATATGTCGCGGGCACGCTGGCGTGGACGTTGTGACCGTAGTCATAGCCGGCCTGCACGACCTTTATGTTGTTTTCGGCCACCTGCGGCTTCTTGGCGAACTTCTCGCGGAGGAAGTTGGCCACGAGCGAGAGGTCGCGGTTGAACAGCCAGCAGACCAGTCCGAGGGCGAACATGTTGCGGCACTTGAGGACCGACTTGTTGTCCATGCCCGATGAGGCCAGACAGTCCTTGACCATCGTCGTCAGCGGACAGGCCACGACGCGGTCGGGGTCGATGCCCATCTCGCCGAGATAGTCGTCCGTTGCAAACTGCGCCTTCTCCAGGTCTTTCGGTCCGAAGCTGTCGGTGTCGATGATGATGGTGGCCTGTGGCTTAGCGAAGCGATATTGCGTCTTGAGCGCGGCGGCGTTCATCGCCACGAGCACGTCACACTGGTCGCCCGGCGTGTAGACTCGTCCTGCGCCGATGTGCACTTGAAATCCCGACACTCCCGTGAGCGATCCTTGCGGGGCGCGGATGTCCGCCGGATAGTCCGGAAACGTCGAAATGCCGTTGCCCACGGTGGCCGACACCGTGGAGAAGATGTTTCCGGCCAGCTGCATGCCGTCGCCGGAGTCACCCGAGAAGCGGACCACGACTTGGTCAAGCTCCTTCACTTCCAATTTTTCTGCCATACTCTTTGTATATTGTTGTTTATGTTTGTCGTCGCTGTCCATTTGCCGTCGTTATGTGATGGCGGAGCGAATATTACGGATTTTCCTGCAAATTTCGCAAAGATTATTGATATAGCAAAATCTTTTCTATATAAAAGGCCCAAAATCGTGAAAGACTTGTCATAAATAAAGCCTTGAGTGTTACATTGTTGAAGAAAATCCGTCGGATTTGTGTTATTGTGTAATAATCCGAAGGTCTGACATCCACCTACAATCCATCTGACACCCACCCCAACCCTCCCGAAGGGAGGGAGCCGGATATGTCTTACACATCCCATCGTAGGGTCGCGACCCGTCGCGACCGCCTCCTTGTCTCGCGAGTTGACTTGCACGGAGGATTTGTGTGTATGGGTGGTCTTGCCGTTGGTTATGTGGCACGGAGGCGGTC
>JAFULM010000055.1 GCA_017483185.1 Prevotella sp.
AAATCACAAGACGAATAATCCTGTTTTGCTTATGAATAGTTGCGTTTTTTATACTTTATTTCCAATTTTGCATAACAAAACTTCTTTGTTATATTAATTATTCGTACCTTTGTAGCAAATAATCTTTCTCTTATAAAGAGAAGTATGGGAATTAGAGTATTTTTATTACTATATACCAGTCATAATAATAAATGTTTTAACTAAGATATGAAATGCGAGAATCTTCTAATGTTTAGATAGGGTTTGGTCTCAATATCGGTTTGATAGAGAATGTATCTTTATGTTAGTTGACGGGGCTCTTGTGTTGCAAGTATATGCTATGAATGAAATTAATGTATCTATAATAGTTCCGGTTTATAATGTCGAAAAGTATATAGAGCGATGTTTGGAATCCATAGTGGCCCAAACATATAGAAATCTGGAAGTAATTTTTGTAGATGATTGCGGACAGGACGATAGTATCGGAATTGTAGAACGGTTTATAGCTGATTATGATGGAGGCATTAGTTTGAGTATTGTTCATCACGATAAAAATCGTGGACAGTCTGCATCCCGTAATACGGGAATAATGGCGGCACGAGGCAGATATGTTTATTTCTTGGACAGTGACGACTATATTTCCACAGACTGCATATCTTTGCTTTATTCCAAAATAGAGGAAGACGCAACGGTCCAAATGGTTGTTGGGAACTATAAGATTATCGGAGGACTGTATTTTAATCCGATGAACTTGCCTCAGCGTTCTTATACTTCAGAAGAAATCATCAAATACCAATTTACGTACAACATCTATACGATGGCGTGGAACAAACTGGTCAGCAGGAAGTTTATTATTGACAACGGCCTATTTTTTCAAGAAGGAATAATCCATGAGGACAACTTGTGGAGCTTTTGTACGGCATGTTGTCTTGATAAGATAGCCATCGTCTTAAAGCCGACATATAACTATATAATCCGTTCCGGTTCTACCATGACGGGAAATGATGCGGAGTTTCATGAGGGCCAGCTATTTGAGGTTATGTGTAGTTTTGTGGATTTCCTTTTCTCAGACAGGACGTCTGCTCGTGTGAAATCCAATCTTACCATATATATATATCTGCAGAATGAACTGCGAAGACTTGTGATGCGTCCTTACAGTGAGGGAAACATAAGACTTGCGTATGAAAGATATGTTGATTTCAGAAGATGGAAATTTTATCCATTAAGCTTTATCTTTTCCAATCGTAAAATAGGCATCGGGCAGAAACTGTCATCGTTACACAGGTTATTATCCATAGAGAGCGGTTTCAGACTGTATTGCAGACAGAACAGAAATAAATATAAAGTGTCAAATGATATAAGCAGGATGAAAGTAACAATAATCACTATCAGCTATAATAATCTGAATGGGCTGAAGCGGACGATACCTTCCGTATTGGCTCAGACATACACCGGTTATGAATATATAGTCATTGATGGCGGTTCGACAGATGGAAGTAAGGAATACCTCCAATCACAAGAGCGTATTGACTATTGGGTCAGTGAGCCAGATACCGGTGTGTATAATGCGATGAACAAGGGACTTGAACATGCTCATGGCGAATATTGCATATTTATGAATTCCGGCGATCACTTTTTTTCCGCCTTATCTTTGGAACAGGCGGTCCCGCTGTTACAGGGCGCCGACTTCTATACCGGAGGAACTATTTGCATTGACGGAGATAAAGTTTATTCATGGCTGCCGCCGTCTAAGATTACGCTGGAGTTGATGCTTAAAGGGGCATTGAGCCATCAGGCTACTTTCAGCAAAACAGCGGTGCTTAAGCGCCACAAGTTTAATGAGAACAATAAGATTGTATCAGATTGGGAATTGGTCTTTGACGAATGGTATTATAATAAATGCACGTATGAGGCCATAACTCCGATGATAGCGTCTTTCTATATGGATGGTATATCAAATACGGATAAAGGCCTTGATAAAGAGGAACGTAAAAAGGTGATAGACCGCATAATCGGTAGGAAAAAAGTTAAATATGAAAAAAAGAATGGGGATGAAAAGAAAGAGCAGAAGCGAATTCGGAGGAGAGAAAAATTAAGAAATAAGATAGAAACAGCAATGAAAAAGGATCCAATAGCCCGAGATTGGAAAATCATTCGCAATGGCTTTAAGTTTCTGATAAAAGATATTTTCAATTAATAGGTATCAGTGGATGAAAGTTCTATATGATTATCAGGCTTTCGATATGCAAAGTCATGGAGGAGTGACGAGATGTTTCGCAGAGTTATATTCTCATCGTCCGCATCAGTTGGATGCGGAAATAAGCGTATTGGAAACAGACAATGCTTATTTGCAGGGCTTGGGTTTCAAGAAGAAAGGTGAGACGTATAGAAATTTCCTTTGGCCGAAAGATACGAAGTTGAAGAAACTTCTCTATAAGATTTCATATAATTTGCGGTTTGGATGTTATTCGAAATGGGATATGACACCGAACCTCAATTTGTATGAATCAATACGCAGGCAGAGGCTGCAGGACTATGATATATTTCATCCGACATTCTTTTTTAGCTATTTTCTTGAACATATCGGTGACAAGCCTTTTGTTGTAACCGTGCATGACATGATTCCCGAGCTATATCCAAATTATTTTTCTGAGAATGATGCTCAGATTGTGCATAAGAAAATTATTATTCCAAAGGCGGCGCATATAATAGCTGTCAGTGAACAGACGAAGAAAGATTTGTTGAGGCTGATGAATGTTCCGGAAGAAAAGGTGACCGTTATATATCATGGAGCAGATGAAAGTCCGTATATCCCATCCGCTTCGGGAGAACTTGATTATGAATATATCTTATATGTCGGAGAACGTGACCTTTACAAAAACTTCAAGTCGTTTTGCCGTAGTTGTATCCCTGTCTTGAAAAGACACGCTAATCTCAAGATTGTATGTACAGGCAAACCGTTCGCAGATGAAGAAGTGGCTTTCTTTGATTCGTTCGGATTGGGAGGTCGGTTTGTTCATAAGTTCGCATGGACCACTCAGGAGATGATGGACCTGTATCATTATGCCGTAGCGTTTGTTTATCCATCAGAATATGAAGGTTTCGGATTACCGATACTGGAATCATACAAAGCCGATTGCCCGGTGATGCTTAACAGGGCAAGTTGTTTTCCTGAGATAGCTTCAGATGCGGCAATATATTTCAATCTGAACAATGGCGTTTCAGACTTTGAAGAGCAGTTTGAGACACTGTATCACATGTCTGCTGATGAAAGAAACGCTCTTATTAATAGGCAAAGGGAACGGCTCCGGCTGTTCTCATGGGAAAAATCTGCCAGAGACCTCGCTGATGTTTACGATAAAGTATTGGGTGTTAAATGATGGATTTCTAATATTGACAATGATAAAAACGTGGAAAAAGAATGAAAGGAATGATAAAAAAGTTCATAAACGGTTTGGACATAAAGGGCCATAAGAATGTTGTCTTATATGTAGTGTTGTATTTGTTATGTGCCGGAAATATGTTGTTTATGCATTATATGATATCCGGAACAACACAAACAGAGGATTATCTTTACTGTTATGAATATATAGATAATATTGCGGGAGTCGTCTTTGATGTGACAATATTATTGATAATCTTTCTTCTTGTAACTCGTCGCAGACTGAAGTGTAGTCTGCTCATGACCTTTATTGTCACGCTATTGTGGTCTTTCTCGAATATATTATATTCGCGTTTCTTCGGACAATATATATCGTGGTCGGCCTTAATGCAGACTTCTAATCTCGCAAATGGTTTTATGCTCAGTTGTTTGAGTGATGGGGTGGCTTGTGGCGACTTGTTATTTGTGTTGTGGGGAGCTTTCTTTGTTTATCTTTACAGGTCGGTTCGGCCCGTGCGGCTTACAAGTTCTTCGTTGCTGAAGTTTTTGCTATTACCGTTGGGAACATTGTGTTGCAATGTTTTGACCGTGCTCATAATTGCTTCCCAAAACGAAGCCAATGATTCTTTTTGGTGGAATATGGACCGCCGTTTCTATTCTTCCTTGCAGTCAACGTTGAGCCCTCAATATACTAATTTCGTAAGCGGCTCGTTAAGAGTGCTGACAATGTCGGCCTGGGAAGATATGACTGTTTCGCGAAATCTGTCCGCAGAGGAAAGGGCACAGATTGATAAAGAAGCAAGAAACCATGATTTGCGTAGGACGTCAGAACACCAGAGGGCAGAAGTTGACAATGTTATATTCATTATTGTGGAGTCATATCTTTCGTTAACGTCTGATATGAAAGTCGGTGGGGTAGAAGTAACCCCGTGTCTGAATGCCCTGAAACGCGATAGTAGTGTATATTACAATGGTCGTATGCGTTCCAATATATCAATTGGAGAATCTTCTGACGGACAGTTCATATATATGACAGGTTTACTCCCTCTAAGAAGTACCATAACGGTCAATAAGGCAAAGAGCATTAAATTGCCGGGATTGGCAACACACCTGAAAAAAACTTTTCGTGGAATGAAGGCACGGATGATTATACCGACGTTGCCATCGTTCTGGAGTCAGATGGATATGTGCCGCCAGTACGGTTTTGATGATTTGTTTTCTGAGACGGATTACTCTCCGGAAGCGTGCAGTTGCCTTAATGACGAGCAAATATTTGATTTGGCAATGAGAGAGGATAGTCTGAATACCGGTTCTTTCTTTTCGACAATTCTTACGATGTCAATGCACAGTCCATATAGTTATCCGATAGAATCGGCCGATACTTTGTTGAGAGATGGCTCTTTACCAGAAAAACTATGCAATTATCTGACAGCAGCTCATTATACGGATAAGCATATCGGACGTTATCTTCAGTGGCTCAAGGAGAAAGGTCTTTATGAGAAAAGTCTTATCATCATTACGGCAGATCATCATGCACATGCCCGGATGCTTGATATGGACGGGAAATTGTCAGAGGACATACCTCTTTATATAATTAATGGCAATATAAAGCCTGATGAGGCTTTTTATGGCCCATGCAATCAACTTGATGTCTACACAACTATACTTGACGTACTGTCGATAGATGATGATTGGTTGGGATTGGGACATTCGCTATTGCATAAGGACTATGTCCCGTCGGTGAATGAGAAGACAAACAGATTTTCTGAAGCAATTATTTGTGGCGGTTATTTCAATTGAGATATTATGGATAAGAAAGACTATAGGATATCAATCATCGTCCCTGTTTACAACAGTGAGCAGTATCTGCCGGAGTGCATAGAGAGCATCTTGCGCCAGTCGTTCCGCGATTTTGAGCTGATATTGGTCAACGACGGCAGCGAGGACGGCAGCGAAGCGGTGTGCCGGAGCTATGACGACGACCGGGTGAGAGTGTTCAGCCAGCCGAACCGCGGTGTCAGTGCGGCGCGTAATCGCGGATTGGACGAGGCTCGTGGCGAGTGGGTCATGTTTGTGGATAGCGATGACTGGTTGGCGGAAAATGCCCTTGAGGTGTTAATGGGACAGCCGAGGGTGGCTGACTTGACTTTTTTCGGTAGCTTATTCCACTCGAAGGACAGTGTGGCAAGGGCTTATATGCCGGACAATCATTTCTACACGGATAGGGATGAGGCCCAGCGGGGACTTGTCAATCTCCTGTTTAATCCTCGCCATCCCGATTATGTCGGCTTTACGTGGAACAAGATGTTCCGTCGTGACATAATCCGGGAACACGACATCCGGTTCATCGAGGGACTCGCAATCCGTGAGGATGAGGCGTTCACGTACAGCTATGCGAGCCATTGCAGGACGCTGGCCACGTTGCCTGCTCTGCTTTATAATTATCGTGTTCAGCAGACGGGATTGACGTTCTCACGCAAGACACCGGATGAGTATATCATGTTGGGTGAGGCGTATGAGGCTGCATGGAAACAGTTTGATCATGTCCCGCTGCTCAACTATCTCGCGCAGAGTGGATGCCAATTCTATTTTCTTGCGATGCGCCGTTCCAAGGATGCTGTGACGATGGACAAGGCCCTTGCCCGTTTTTGGAATCTTTGGCGGTCTGCCCGTCCTTCGATGCGCTTTCATGGTCTCTACAAGCTGGTCATGCGGTTGGATTCGGAATGGGCGTTGAAGGCTTTTTTCCGATTGCGCCTGATGTTCTGATAAGGTGAAACGGCGTTGGACATACCGGATTGTGATGTTTTTTTAAAAGAACAGCAATCCGTTAATGTGCACAAACTTTCGATTCCGGATGGAAACTTTTGTATGAAACTTTCCATTCAGAATCGAAAGTTTTGTATATTTGCAGCATAAACGGCTGATAACTAAATCTGAATAATGATGTTGAGACATTGTTTTTTTTTCGCGTTGTCCTGCCTTTTGACATTGACAGGACGGGCGGACGGCGGGCGGCTGGACAACATACGCCGCACATTGGAGATGTCGTCGTCCCGTCAGGTACAGGAGAAGGTTTTCCTGCACATGGACAACACGTGCTATTTTGTGGGAGACACGATATGGTATAAGGCATACGTGGTGAGGGCGGACGACCTCCGCTATACGGACATGAGCCGCATCCTCTATGTCGAATTGCTCACGCCCGACGGACTGCTGGTGGAGCGGCAGCGTGTGATTGTGAGCGACCGTGGCTTCGGTTGTGGTCAGTTCTGTCTGCAGGATTCGCTCTATTCCGGTTATTACGAAGTGAGGGCATACACGCGGTGGATGCTCAATTTCAATGTCTCGTTGCAGCGTTACAGCCGTGACGACTCCCACCTGTTTTATTCTTCCGACATGGCGCGTGACTATTTCCGTCGCTGGGACGGACTCTATTCGCGCGTGTTGCCGATATACAGCCGTCCGGATTCGGCGGGAGACTATACTTATAAGCGGATGTACGGACGGCCGAAGCAGGACGTGCAGAAAGCGGCGAAGAGAGAACTCCATGCTACATTCTTTCCCGAAGGCGGCCGGTTGGTGGAGGGCGTGCCGTGCCGGGTGGCCTTTGAACTGACTGATCAGGATGGAGCGGCGGTCTCGTTGACCGGCCGTGTGACTGACGGCGGGCGTGATGTGGCTGAGGCGCGGACGCAGCATCAGGGTCGTGGCGTCTTCACGGTGACTCCGGGAAAGAACCGTCTGCGCGGTGAGTTCCGTTGGCGTGGCGAGGACTATGCTTTCGACTTGCCCAAAGCGGATGCGTCAGGAGTGGCGTTGAGATTGGACGGCGGGCGAGTGAAACTCGTCGCGAGAGGCATGCCGGCGGGCGAATATGGTCTGTCGGTGCTCTGTCGTGGCGTATTGCAGGATTTCCGTAGCGTGACGTTCGGTACGGACGGCAGTGCGGAGGTCGAACTTCCTGCATCGCTGCCCACGGGTGTCAATGATGTGACGCTGTTCACCGCCGACGGACGTATCGTTGCCGACCGTCTTTTCTTCGTCAACGGCCACGACTATGACGCCGGCCGTGCGGTCGTGGAGAGCGGCGCGAAGGTGCAGTATGACCCATACGAGGAGGTCAATCTGCAGTTGGTGTGCGGCGGTGTGACAGCTCCGACGCTTGTGTCTGTGGCCGTGCGTGATGCCCGTACGGACGAGGAGACATACGACGACGGCGACATCCGGACCGAACTGCTGCTCAGCAGTGAGCTGAAAGGTTTTGTGGCGTCTCCGGCCTATTATTTCGCAGCCGACGACGAGGAACACCGTCAGGCGTTGGACGTGCTGATGATGGTGCAGGGGTGGCGCCGTTATGACTGGCGGGAATTGGCGGACACGGCATATATGGACCGACGCTATCAGCCCGAGAAGTCGATGACGGTCGAGGGTAGTGTCTATAAGACGCCGGACCTGACGCTCGCCGAACCGGAAGAAGTAGCGTCATGGGCCCGTGGGCGGGGCATGACCGGGCTGAAGGAGAAAGAACAGGAGGAAGTCGCCAATCCGTTTGTCGGTGAAACGGAGGCCGGTGGTGATGGCACAGAGGCCGGTGGAAGTGGAGCGTCGAGTGGAAATGCTGCTGCGGCAGCCATAGGTACGGCCGATTTTGCCTCGTCGATAGAGTACGGAAATATCGGAGATGCCAACGCAGAGATCGGTGTCAACCACGGGGGACTGAAGTATGAGGTTCTTGTTGAGGCAGAGATGGTCTTTACGGATGGTGTTGTCGGCGGCACACAATTGACGCATGACGGCGGCCGCTATCTTTTTGAGGTGCCGCCGTTCTACGGTACGACCATACTGAAGATGAAGGCATACAATGAGAAGGACTCGCTGCAGAAGAGCATGAGCTCGGTTAAGGATCGTGATGTATTGAAGGAGGATGCCTATCCGGACTATTATGTGAAGCGCGACATGCCTTATCCCGTGTTTTCTTCAAAATACGGATACTATCAGACTCATGCCCCGGAGATACGCACATCGCTCGATTTAGCTCGTCCGGACAGCCTGTCGTCAATGGAGACGGACGACCATCTGCTCAGCAACGTTGACGTGAAGGGCCGCCGTCGTGGCCGTCGCGCCATCGACTACAACAAACCGGCATACGTCATCGATGCGTATGATATATATAACGACATCACGGACTACGGATTGAGCTTCGGGATGTACGACATGAGACAGTTTCCGGTGCAGATTGCACGTTTCCTTTACGGCAATATGGGGCGCTACAACCGCTACAATGTCGCAGGAAGGGTAGACCGTTTCACCTATTATAGGACGTTCAATCCGGACGGTAATCTGGACCCTTCGGTTTCGGGAATGAGCAGCGCGATGGACAATCGCAATTCGCAGGCTCTCTATGACAAGCTGAAACTGAAGAGTTTGAATAAGATTCGCATTTTTACGGATTTCGAACCGCGTAATAGTGATGTTCCTCTTACAGAGAGTCGCACCATTGCAGATGTGACCGTAGAGATGGTGCCGTTTGAGGAAGGCGTTACACAGAAGACATTCCGCGACCGCTATATTGTCTTCCAGGGATTTAACGAGCCTGCCGCTTTCTACAATCCGGATTATAGCAACCGTACGCCGGATGCGCCCAAGGACTATCGCCGTACGCTCTATTGGAACCCGAATGTCGTCACCGACAGCGAAGGACGGCTGACGACACACTTTTATAACAATGGCAAAGAGACACGCATAAAAGTCTCCGTAGCCGGAATAACACCGGAAGGGAAGTTCGTTTATTAACCTGAAAATAAAAAAAGCGCATCCGGAGAGATGCGCTTTTTTATTTTTAGATGGAGTCGCAGAACTCCCGCAAGTAGGGTCGCGACCCGTCGCGACCGCCTCCATGCCACATAATCAATCGCCTGATGGAATGTGCATATAAGCCAACTTACCGCGTTTAATCAGTTGGCAAGGAGGCGGTCGCGACGGGTCGCGACCCTACTTGCGGGAGTTCTGCAATGTCATCCTTAAAAATCAAAGGTTCTTCAAGAACTCGATTTCGATGATCTTGAGGGCGTTGTTACCCTTCTGTTTCTTCTCATTATTCTTGCTGTCCATTTCCTGCACGGCGCCGAAAGCATCCTTTGTTGTGCTTGAGCCGAGCGAGCGGATGGTGTATGTGCGTGCTTTCGGAGCGTTCTTGAGCGGGATGTGGATATAGCTCAGAGACTTTGGAGTCCATCCTTCCCACACTTTCACGTCGCCGGCGTAGACAGCGATGGGGTAGGTTGTCATGCGGAAGCCCTTCATCTTGACGCAAATGTCATCTATCTGCGTGTCTTCGGCCAGCGTATATGTCACCCACGCATCATCCAGCTTGTTGCTGCTTTCCCACGATGTGTTCTCGAAAGTGTCGTAGCTGAGCTTCACATCGTTGCCGCTGCCGGCCTTGGCGGATGCTATCTGTACGCCGCGGCGCCACTGCTTGAATGACGGTTCGGCCGGAGTCTCGCCGCGATCGAGGCGGCTCTTCAGTCCGTCGGCGGGGCGATAGGTGGTCAGTCCACCCTCTGTGGTGATGGCGTTGGTTGTCAGTGTCAGCGTTGCGGGGTTCACGCCTTCTGCCTTTGCCGTCAGCGTCACCTTGCCGGCTTTTGTCAGCGAGCGCAGCATGACGCGGTTGACACCACATTCCACCGGCAGTGTGTCGCACAAGACGTGGTTGTCCTTGCCTTTGGCCACGCCGCCGCGCCATTCAGCCGGACCGGCGAGAGAATATTTCACGAGTCTGTTGTCCAGCGGACAGCGGCGTCCCTGCTTGTCGACCACCTCGACCTCGACCAGCGCCACGTCGTTGCCGTCAGCCTTCCATCCTGTCGGATTCTCGATGGCGGTGAGGCGGATGTGGTCCGGTTCGCCGGCCGTTTCCAGTGTGTATGTCGACTCCTGACGTCCGTTGGCGTCCAATCCGATTGCTGTCAGCTTGTCGGCGGTATGTTTCACGTTCTTGAAGATATGAAGGAATCTGTACTTGTGCTCATCGGCGGCAATACGGCGGCCGTTCTGTTCCAATACGACGCTGTCGCTTGTCGATACCACGTAGACTGTCGGTACGGTGAAGCCGTTGTCATAATTCCAGTGACCGACGATGTGCGTGCGTGCTTTCAGGTCGTCGACCCAGCCGTCCCACATCACCTGGTGGGCGAAGAACGCATCCTTCGGGACGCGCATCGGGTCCACCACGCCGCTCACGCGGTAGTTGTCAGCCGAGCGGCCGTGCGTCTGTGTGTCGCTGAAGACAATCTTCACGCCGCCCGAATTGACCTTCGTGCCGCTTCCCGGGCGTTCCAGCCAGTAGTCATACCAGCGGCGCACGAGTTCCACGACAAACTCGTCGTTGTTGTGGTTGTAGGCATCTGCGGGTGCATTGCGGTAGAGCGGGCCGTCGCCTTCCTTGTGGAAAGGATAGCTCCACGAGTTCCAATACCAGCGCAGAGCCTCGTCGCGGCAGTACTCCATCATCCACATGGGCTTTGTGTCGCTCTTGTTCACGTAGAGCATCTCGCCGCCGTATTCTGCCTCCGGACGGTCCAGCATCTCACGGCTGCCGATGGCGCGTCCGCCGTAGGGGTCATATTGGTCGCGGATGGCCTTCATGGAGACCATGTGATCGGCCGAAATCTTCTGGTTGCCACATTCATAGAATATGACACTCGGGTTGTTGCGGTTGTATATTATGGCGTCGCGCATCACCTCCTCGCGATGTTCCCAGCGTCTTCCCTCGACGTCCTTCTCCGCGTCGCCGGCAGGCATGGCCTGTATCAGACCGACGCGGTCGCAAGACTCCACGTCCTGTTTCCACGGAGCCACGTGCATCCAGCGGACCACATTGCCGCCGCTCTTGACCTGCAAGTCGTTGGAATAGTCGCTGAGCCATGCAGGCACCGACATTCCCACGCCCGGCCATTCGTTGCTCGTGCGCTGGGCGTAGCCGTGCACCATCATCACGCGGTCGTTCAGATAGAACATGCCGTTTCTGAATTCCGTCTTGCGGAATCCCGTTGTGGTGACGACGGAATCGTCGCCGTTCTCACTCCTCACTTCACTCTCCTCACTCCCCGAATGGCTCGTGAGCCGTGTCGTCACGTCATAGAGATAGCCGTAGCCCCAGCTCCAGAAGTGGAGGTCGTAGGCGCGTGCCTGTGCTTTGAGGATAGCGGAGGAGTGGGGTGCGATGGTCACTTCCTCGCTTGCGAAGCTGCAGACGTTACCCTTGCCGTCGCGTTCATCGACAGAGACCGCCAGACTGCGTGTGACGGGGCTGTCCGTCTCGTTTCTCACTTCGCTCTCGACGCAGATGGTCGCCGAGCGGCCGTCGATGTCGAAGTCCTTGGCATAGACATAGACACCGGTCGTCTTGAGGTTACTGTACAGTGGCAGCGTCTGATAGACATTGTCCGTGATGTGCAGCCATACGTTCTTCGGCAGACCGCCGTAGTTGGCGTTGAAGTTGTTGTTGTTCCACTGATACGTCGAGCGGGTGTCGCGCTCGTGATAGTTCCAGTCGTTGTCCGTGCGCACCTCGATGACGTTCTTTCCTTTCTTTATATAAGGTGTGATATCAAATCCGAAGGCCATCACTCCGTTCTCGTGGAGTCCGACCACCTGACCGTTGACCGTCACTTCGGCGGCCTGACGTGCTCCTTCGAACTCGATGAACACACGTTTGCCTTCGGCCGTCTTCGGCAGGGTGAATGTTTTTCTGTACCAGATGACCGAGTCGCTCATCTCCTTGATGCCCACCTTGAACGACTCGTCCTCGTTCCAGGCGTGCGGCAGGGTGACCGTCCTCTTCTGTTTGTCAATTCTCCAGTCGGAATTGAAGTTGTATGTCTCGCGTGCCTGTGAGCCGGTGGCTGAGGCTAAAGCTGCCGCGAGCAGCAGGTGTCTAAAGTTAATTCCCATATTCCTGTGATCATTTTGATTGTTTCGTATCTTAGAGATGTTTGGTTTCTCACCTGCAAAGATACGTCAAAGTATCACAGAAATATGGGAATATCGTACGAATATCGGTAATATTGTCCGTTTTCAGGATTTTCCGGCGGCCATGTCACCGCTACGGACCATGCGGACCGTCATTTTTACCGTTTCAGCAGTTTCTTGGTGAATGTGCCTTCGCTCGATTCTACCTTCAGCATGTAGACACCTTTCGAGAGATGTCCGAGACCGAAGATTTCGAGCGGAGCCGTATATCCCACCTCGTAGTCGAGACCGTAGACCTTGGCGCCGGCCATGTTGTAGATGCCGATCTTGACCGTCTGCGCGTTCTTGAGGTTGAAGTTGAGCACGATGCTGCCGGCAAACTGATTGCCGCCCAGCTTGACCCATTCGTTCTCCTGAGTCTGCTTCACGCCCTGTATGCCGCTCGGATCCATACAGTTTATGCGGATTGTCTCCGTGCGCTTCTCCTTGTCGATGACGTTGGCACCGTACTCCACCACAAACTCGTATGTGCCGATAGCCTGCGGGGTGCCTTTGAGGTGTGCGGTCTTGGTGACGAACCGGTCGACGGTGAATGTGAATCCGTCGCAAGCGGCGCCTTCAGTCTCCGTACCGTCGGGTGCGATCGACTTGAGCAGCTTCGGTGCGTCGCAGTTGAGCCACTTGAAGTCTATCGGCTTTATCTCCGAACCTAAAGCTATTGTCTGCTCAAATTCGCCTTCTCCCATTATGGCAAATCTCGACGTAAACGAGCCCGGCAGCCAATATCCGAGATGCGGCGGCTGGTTGTAGGCCACGTTCTGCCATGCCACGCCCATGCGGTAGACATGGTCGTGCATCAGCGTCGGTACGCGATATGACGACTCGACGTTGGTGGAGAATATGTTCAGTGCAGCAGATGTGCTGCCGTCCCAGAGTATGAGTTCCTCGCGCCAGTCGCCGAGTATGTCGGCCAGGAGGTTGGGTGTCTTTTTCGTTGAGTTGCATGTCGAAGAGTTGGCGATGTCGTAGAAGTTCTTTCCGCTCTTCGGGTAGATGCGGCTTGTTCCGTTTCCGTTCCATTTGTCCATCTGGTTGCCGTCCAGCAGCTCGTCATACGGGTCGCCGTCCCAGTAGGCACGGAAGTTCTCCGATGTGGTCTTCGTGCTGATGACCTCGCCGGTCACGGCGCTGCGCATGGATCTGTCGTTGGATGAATTAAACTCAAATCCCTTGTTTGTCTCGTCGAAGTCGCCGGCGATGCCGCGTCCGTTGTCGGCTGAGCCTGTTGCGGAATAGATTATCTCGCCCGTTGCGGCATCATGGATGTCCCAGCCGTAGGGGCTCGCCTCGTGGATTTCGAATATTTCCAGTCCCGGGCGGTCCGGCAAGAGGTCGCTCACGTGGATGGCGTCACCGTGTCCGAAACCGGTGGCATAGAGCAGTTCGCCGTTGTTGTCGAGCGTGGCCGAGCCCCAGACGATTTCGTCACATCCGTCGCCGTCGACATCAGCCACCGAGAGGTTGTGGTTGCCGTTGCCGTACATGGTCTTGCTGCCGCTGCCGCCGCGTGTGTTGGTCGTGTGGTTGCCGCCGCCGATCTTGTTGCCGTCGGCATCATATACGACGGTCTTTGTCTTTGATTGTGAGGCGTGGAGCCACTTCGTGCTCAGCTTCTCGCCGTCGAAATCGACAGCCCAGACATACGCCCATGTGTAATATCCGCGGCTGAAGATACCGCTTGGATTCTTGTCCTGACCGTCCAGATAGGCCACGGCCGCGAGATATCTCTCACCGCGGTTGCCGTAGCTCGTGTCCGTCTTGCCCGAACGGTCGTCCCAGTTGAACGTCCAGTTTGGAGCTCCTCCCCACTGCGGGGTGGCGTCGCTTTTCGGCGAGCGGTTGGGGCGGTAGAAGACGGTGTGTATGGCCTTTCCGGTCTCACCGTTGAATACCGTCAGATACTCCTGTCCGCCGGTGATTTTTCCGCTTGAGTTGCGCCAGTCCTTAGTGTTGTCCACGTTCTTGATTTCGTCCTCGTCGGCTGCGGCGCTGACATAGTTGCCCTCGCCGTCCTTGCTGCCCGGTCCGGTCTTGAGCATCATCTCGGCCTTGCCGTCACCGTCGAAGTCGTAGACCATAAACTGGGTGTAGTGTGCTCCGGCACGGATGTTCGGGCCGAGGTCTACGCGCCACAGCTTCGTTCCGTCCAGTTTGTAGCAGTCGAGAATGACGTTGCCCGTATATCCGGACTGCGAGTTGTCGTGTGAGTTCGACGGGTCCCATTTGACGATTATCTCGTAGTTGCCGTCACCGTCGACGTCACCGACGCTGCAGTCGTTAGGAGAGTACGTATAGGCCGCGCCGCTCTTGTCCGTGCCGCCCTCCGGACGGTCTAACGGCAGGGAGCGGTATATGTCGTCAAAGACTTCACAGCCTTCGGACGTGTCTACCACCTGACCTTTCACCTTGGTTACGACCTGATATTGGCTTGCGGGAAGTCCCGATCTGTCCACATAGTTTGTCTTTCCGAAGATGTCCGATGTGACTTTGGTGCCGTCGCGCAGGAGGTCAAATGTGGTGTTATCGGGATCTGTCCCGAAAAATCTCCAACTCACAAATCGTCCTGTTCCGGAGGCCACAGGTACAGAAACCACGCCGCGCGTGAGTTTCTCCATCTGACTCACGGGAGTGTCTTGGGCATTTGCCGTGCATACTCCTGCCATGAGCAGTGCTAAAGTGTAGAGTCCTTTTTTCATAAATTTCGTATGTGTGATTGTTTTTAGTTTGTAGCATTGTGCGAGGGTCTGATTCTGCCGCGCGCCGCATACACAAATACTCTTTATTCTGTTTGCGCGCGTGAGCCGACACTCCACTTTATCCTTGCAAACTTACGAATAATTCTCCAAACCCCACGTCGTGTTATCACAAAACGATGCCTTTTTGCCAAAAATCACGGTCGCGGTCGCTCTCCGTGTGTGCATACTTCATCTTATTGTTGCCCCCTAAGAGGGTGCGTCCAAATATCGGATGAATCATATTTTTCAACGCAAAGACGCAAAGAGGCAAAGATGGCGCAGACGCGCATACGGAAGACCGCAAAGACATCTTTGCGGTCTTTGCGGTCTTTGCAATCTTTGCGTTGAAATTAACAACATCTTTGTCAAATTAATTCTGAATTTTATCGCAAAATCCGGGGGCACTTTTAAAAATTATTCCGGCGTGCTCCCAAATTTTCAAATCTCACGAAGGTCAAAATCCGACGGTTTTTCCGACGGGAAAATCGCTGTTTTTGCAAAATGCTGTCACACAGTCACTTATAAACAGGTGGCCCCCTCTGACTCCCCCAAAGGGGGAGCTTGGGCTTCCCGTAAGGGCCCCGCGGGGTTGAAACGGGGCCCTTACGACATTCTGGCGGCGGCCCCGTTGCAATCCAACGGCGTGCTCGTTGCGATGCAATAGCGGCCCCATTGGTCGTCAAAACCCACTTTTTGCCTCCAAAACAGCAATCAAAAACTCGCGAACTTTTGCAAAATTTGAAAGCCGTAAGGCCCTTAAAGCCCCTCTCTGCCTCCCAAGCTCCCCCTTTGGGGGAGTCAGAGGGGGCTGTCTTCGGGGCAATAAGGCCCTTATTGCTCATAAAAAACCAAATCTTTGAGCATTTCCCCGAACACGATTTTGTAAAGATATAATATTACAATCGTCACCGTTCCCCATTGTATGGTCGCGATCGCTTCCTTGCCGCATAACCACCGTCATAATTTAAACGCGAAGATAACAGAAACTAAACGCAAAGGCCGCGAAGACGCAAAGTTCCCTTGCAATTGTATTGCTCCACGAGTGGAAAACTTTGCGTCTTTGCGGCCTTTGCGTTTAGCCCCTCCCTAAAAATCGGTTCGTCCGAGATTCGGAGTGACATGCCTAAAGTAGGGTCGCGACCCGTCGCGACCGCCACTGTGCCTCGTGATTTACCTCACGGGCCGGCTTATATACATGATTGGTTATGCGGTTGGTTGCTTAGCTGGCACCGTGGCGGTCGCGACGGGTCGCGACCCTACGAAGGGATATGTACATATTCAGCTCCCTCCCTTTGGGAGGGCTGGGGTGGGTTGTAGGCGGGTTGTAGAGTTGTAGGTGGGTTGTAGGCTGGGGTTGAAAAAAATCTCCCTGCATGCGCCCTTATTTGGGATTTTTTTGTATATTTGCAAGGTTAAACGCGCGTATGCGCGTACAATGAAATGACTGACTGACAATGCCAATAAACCTGTAAACAAACGATAACTAATTAATAACTACCGATTTATGAAAAAGAAATTACTGCTATTCTTATTCTCGGTGGCCACATTGGGACTACATGCCCAGCGTGCCACTGATGCACTCGACAGAGGGCTTGTGGCCGTAAAGACCGCGTCCGGCGTATATTGCAGCTGGCGCGTGACGGCCGAAGAATACTACGATGTCAAGTATAACATCTATCGCGACGGAACGAAACTCAACGCCGAACCGCTGTCCGTGTCCAACTTCACCGACGCCGGTGGCAGCACGTCTTCGCGCTATACCGTCGAGCCCGTCGTTCGAGGCAAGGCGCAGTCGCAGAGCACTGCCGTGACACCGTGGGCCAAGAACTATAAGGAGATCAAGATGAACCACGGTTCGCTCACGAGCAACTATATCCCCAACGACGCCTGTGTGGCCGATGTCGACGGTGACGGCGAGCTGGAGATTCTCCTCAAGTTCGACAACCGCAGCGACGTGGAGCAAGGAGCTCTCCCCGGCGGATACAACGGCGAGTATGCCATCATCGAGGTCTACAAGCTCGACGGCACCAAGCTCTGGTGGATCGACCTCGGACCCAATATGGCCGACTTCCAGAACAACGAAAACAACATCGTCGCCTACGACTGGGACGGCGACGGACGTGCCGAGGCCATCATGCGTGCCGCTGACGGTACGACGATCCACACCTCCACGGGCAAGACCATCGTCATCGGCGACAAGTCCAAGAACTATCGTTCGCCCAACGGATACCGCGGACAGTGGTTTATCTATGAGGGTGCCGAATACCTGCTCTACCTCAACGGACAGACCGGCGAGGTCTACCAGCAGATGGACTACCCCCTGAAGCGTCTTGAGGACGGAGAGACCAATCTCGAGAAAGCCTGGGGTGACGGCTATGGCCACCGCTCGAGCAAGCACTTCTTCGGAGCGCCATGTCTCGACGGGCGCAAGCCGAGCATATTTATGGCCCGCGGTATCTACACCCGCCACAAGATGGTGGCCTACGACGTTGAGCCGTCAACCCACAAGCTTGTGGAGCGCTGGCGCTGGAACTGCAACACGCCCGGCTCACCCTGGTACGGACAGGGCTACCACAACTACGGTATCGCAGATGTCGACTGGGACGGACGTGACGAGATTGTCTACGGCTCAATGGTCATCGACGACAACGGAAAGGGACTTTCCACCACCGGTCTCGGTCACGGCGACTCGCAACACTGCAGCGACTTCGACCCCTTCTCCCACGGACAGGAGATATTCGTCTGCAACGAGGACCGGCCGAACAACAACTTCCGTGATGCCACGACATCCAAGATCTACTACCGCACCATTGGCGGAAGCGACGATGGACGTGCCATCATGGGCAACTTCATCGACCGCTATCCCGGAGCGCAAGGCTCGTCGGCAAGAGACGGAAATCTCATCAGCTCCGTCAGCCACGACGCCATCCCGGGCGGCTCAAGGAGCGACATCGCCCAGAACTTCCGCATCTATTGGGACGGAGATCTCTGTTCCGAATCCTTCAACTATGTGAACGACAAAAACCCGGCCGGCGGTATCTATAAACCCGGCAGCGGCCTTATCGCAAGCATGGAGGGCAGCATGACCAACAACGACACGAAGGGGACACCCTGCTATCAGGGCGACATCCTCGGTGACTGGCGTGAGGAGCTCATCATGCGTACGGCCGACGGCAACATACGCATCTATACCACCGACGTGGAGACAAAGTGGCGCAACTATACCCTCTGGCACGACCACCAGTATCGTCAGGCTATGGTATGGCAGATGTGCGGTTACAACCAGACTCCCCACACGAGCTACTTCCTCGGTGAACTGGAGGGCATCACCAAGGCTCCGGCCCCGCTGACCATGACGGGACGCACGGAGATCAAGAACGGTGCCACCATCGGCGCAGCCCATGCCGACAAGCACATCATTATGTGTGACGCTGCCGACATGACGGTCAACGTGACCGACGGAGCCACTCCGTATATCCTTACCGTCAACGCCCCCACATGGGTGCAGGGACACGACGACAACAACAATATCACCACCACGACCTACACACACACCATCAAGGGCGGTGCCTTCGGCGGCGAGATGCGTCTCGTCAAGCAGGGTGACGGTGTGCTCAACCTCCCTGCCGTCGTCGAGACTTACAGCGGCCCGACAGAGGTTTGGGCCGGTGTGCTCAACTTCGACGGTACGATGAGCAACAGCCGCGTGTGGCTGAACCGTTTTGCTGAGCTCAACACCGTCGGCGGCAACTTCGCCAAGGGCATCGAGATGGACTATGCCGCCGTGCTCCGTCCCGGAGGCAAGGACACCAAGGGACAGATGACGGTCGACTCGCTCATCCTCAACTACGGTGCCAATGTCGAACTCGATCTCTACGGCGAGGACGCTACGGCCGACTATATGAAGATTGCCACGCTCAAGATTGGCAAGAAGGATTGGGAAAATGGTCCGAAATTCCTGACTCCCGTCTTCTCCATCGTGTCCCATCTGGCCGCCGGTCAGGAGAAACTTCCTGCCGGACGCTATCTCATCGCTGAAGTCGGCAAGGTGGACGGCAATGTCGCCGACATCGTCGTTACGGGTCTGACCGGTACCAAGGCACAGATGGTGCTGGAGGGCGGCAAACTCTATATCGAGGTGATGGGCATGCGTGAGCCGGACGAGATCACATGGACCGGTGCCAACGGTTCGGTATGGGATCTGGCCGAGACCGAGAACTTCAAGAGCCGCGGTGGCGCAGCCGAAATCTTCGTCGACGGCGATATCGTTGTCTTCGACGATGACGCCAAGACCGGCGACGTCACGCTGGCCGAGCCGATGACTCCGTCGTCGGTCATCTTTGCCAACAACACGCTCGACTATACGCTGTCGGGCAGCGAGATTGCCGGCAAAGCCTCTCTCATCAAGAACGGTGCGGCCCGCACGACCATCACCAACACCAACAGCTTCACCGGCGGTACTACCATCAATGCCGGAACTCTGGCTGTCGCCTCTCTTGCCAACGACGAGGGTGTCGACAAGGGTTCTCTGGGAACGGTCAACGAGGTCATCAACATCAACAACGGCGCCACACTCGCGGTCACGGGCAGCGTGAAGACCAACCAGACGGTCAATATCGGTGAGGGTGGAGCAACGTTTGACGTTCCGCAAGGCGCGACGCTGACTTTTGCCGCACCGGTCAAGTCGGATGTCAAGGCTCCTATATATAAAAGAGGAACAGGTACATTGCGTATATCTGAGGGTAACAGCTTCGGAAAGACATACCTCGAGCAGGGCACCATCACTTCGCTTACTGCCGACAATGCCTCTCAGAAGTATTTCCCCGATACGCTCATCTTCAACGGTTCCGGCGTGACGCTTGACCACGACAACACCGAGTACAGCACGACCCAAAACATCAACGACTACACCAACTTCAGCGTGCCTTACGGCAAGTCGGGTAATATCTATCTCGACGGACGTTGTACATACCACGGCGCGCTGACCGGTGAGGGTACGTTCAATCTCTATCCGAGATTTGTCCGCAGCTATCTTGCCGGTGACTGGAGCAAGTTCGAGGGTACGCTGGTCATGTGCTATAACGGCACAAACCCCTATGGTGTCAATGCGGTGACGCTTGGTAGCGGCATGCGCTTCCCCGCCGGCGCTGACGTGATTGTCAACAAAGACGCCATCTTCGACAACGGCGGAGTGTCCGTGACGCTCAAGTCGCTTTCGGGTGAGGGCACACTGAAGGGTGGCGGTACCTACACCGTCGGTTCGGGTAACGACGACGTCAACTTCAGCGGTACATTCTCATCACCGGTGACAAAGATCGGAACGGGAACATGGACGGTCGGAACGGCAGCTCCGCAGGGCAGCATCGGCACCGTCAACATCAACGAAGGACGGCTGCGCCTCAGCACCTACTATTCGACGACAAGTATAATCAACAGTACGGTCAATATCAATGACGGAGCGGAACTCATCGGTAACGGTACGGTAAAGACGCTCGTCCTCAATGCCGGTTCGACGGTTACGCCCGGCACACCGTCCATCAACGATTTCAAGGGATTTGTCCGTACGAAGGAGACGTTCAATGCAAAGGTCGGCTCGACCATCAATCTCTGCATTTACAATAATGGCACTTCAAACTACAGCCGCTCTTTCATTGCGACTGAAAAGTTTATGTTCCTCAATTCGACCGTCAACGTGACGTTGGATGCCGGTTATGCTCCTGCCGTGGGCGACGAGATCTCGCTTTGGACGGCTCCGAACGGTCAGTATAGCGGTAACCCCGTGATGAACCTGCCGGACCTGCCCGCCGGAATGGAGTGGGACACGACGGAACTGAACACCTATAAAGGTCTCCTGAAGATCAAGGTCGGCTCCGGTATCTCGTCATTGAGCACTAACGAGCCCGTCCGCTGCCGCCTGTTTACGACAGGAGGTGTGCTCGTGGCAGAGTTTGAGGCAACCGCGGGCGATGTCAACGCCAAGTTGCGCGAACTCCCCATCACCGGCGGAGCATACATCCTCAAGGCTTACAACGGAACTTCCGTCAAGACCTCAAAGGTTGTCGTGAAGTAATCACGACATGACGGATTGGCCGTTTGACACTGAATGAACGGAAACGTTTGTTGAAATTGAATCGTAGGTTCGCGACCCGTCGCGACCGCCACGTTGATGGGGCTATGACGGAATATTGACTGTTTTCGTTATTGGAACCGTGGCGGTCGCGACAGGTCGCGACCCTACTTGTGATTGTGGCGGTCGTGACCATACTTGTGATTCAAGTATGCCCCATTAATTCTCCACATGACCTTATCGGAATGAAAATAAATGTAATATATGGACGATAACACACCACACAGGAAATATCCGCGGGCGCCGTTTCTTGATTATTCTTTCGGCAATTTTTTCGTGACAATCTGCACTCACGAAAAAAAACATTATTTCGGGTGTATTCATCAAGGTGAGATGCATCCGAGTGCCATCGGGTGTTTTCTTGCCGAAAATATCCAATCCGTTCGAACACATTATCCGAATGTGGAGATTTTAAACTATGTTGTCATGCCAAATCATGTTCATTTGATTGTTTCCGTCGCCGATGGCGCTAATGAGTCTGCTCGAACTGCGGGTAATCTCGGACGGTTGAATCAACTGGCACGAATGTCGGGCGCGACAGGTTGCGATCCGATATTGACAACGCATCATAATTCGAGGTTGGCCGTTGTTGTTGGTGGAATTAAAGCGGCAACGACTCGGTTTGCGCGTAAAAACTCTCTTGAATTTGGATGGCAGTCGCGCTTCCACGACCATCTGATTCGCGGACCCCGCGACGGTGACAATATATGGGATTATATCAATAACAACATTGCGACTTGGGAGAAAGATTGTTTTTACATATAACCCCGTGCCCGTTGTCATTTTCCGTTGTGTTGATAATTGTATGGTCATTGGGTTCTGCTGTCATTTGCCGTTGTTTTTTCCGGTGGTGTTGATAATTGTATGGTCATTGGGTTCTGTTGTCATTTGCCGTTGTTTTTTCCGGTGGTGCTGATAATTGTAGGGTCGCGACCTGTCGCGACCGCCCCGTTTTTATCCCTGTTTTTTCCATACATTCCATTGTATATATCCTCCCACAAAAACGCCCATTGTCACGTCAGCGTGGCGGTCGCGACAGGTCGCGACCCTACTTGTGTGTCATTGGGTTTTGCTGTCATTTGCCGGTGTTTTTTCCGGTGGTGTTGATAATTGTAGGGTCGCGACCTGTCGC
>JAFULM010000056.1 GCA_017483185.1 Prevotella sp.
GCCTCCATGCCACACAACCAATCACCTGATTGTCATTCACATACGACAATCAATCATGTGACCGAGGCGGTCGCGACGGGTCGCGACCCTACTTGGGAGGATTACAAATGAACAACAGCGTTGGTGTTTTGCGACACCTTATCACTGGATACCACATTATTAAATATACCATCTACCATTTACCATTTACCATCTACATCCTCACCTCCCTTCACCTCGTAGGCACCCTCCCCTTGGGGAGGGCCGGGGTGGGGCCTTGGGGTGGGACCTTATCCTTACAATCATGAACAACCAAACCCTTTTGACCGAGCATTTTTCGCTCGAAGAGATGGTGCGCTCCGGCGTTGCCATCCGCAGAAAGATAGACAACAGTCCTTCACCGTCGGACGTCGAGCGCCTCAGACAGCTCTGCGTCCATGTGCTCGAACCCGTCAGACGCCGTTTCGGTGTCACGCGCATCTCCAGCGGCTATCGCTCGGCGGCGCTCAACGACGCCGTGGGAGGTGTCGCCACGTCGCAGCATCTGCGTGGCGAGGCCGCCGACATCCATATATCCGACATGGAGACGGGCCGCAGGATCTACGACTACATACGCCGCAACCTCGATTTCGACCAGCTCCTCTTTGAACATCGCATGTCCAACGGATGCCGATGGCTTCACGTCTCCTACACCACGCGGCGTCCTAACCGCCGGCAGGCACGCCCCGTGGAGTGCTGAAAGAGAGCCGCCGGGGATGTGTAGCGCGAAGTGTAGCTCGAAGTGTAGCGCGATAATGCTTGACATCGCTTGCGAAATGTTGTACCTTTGCAATGTCTTCCGGATAGACATAGTGACTAAACAACCAAACATTCAATCATTTAAAAAACAAGAAAGGAAACAAAATCATGGCAGTACTTTACAGACTCTATCAGAACAATCAGCCGACCAGTGAGCAATATAAGAAGTGGTACGGACGCTCGGTCGCAATCGAAAAGGTGACTACGGACCAGATAGCCGCCGAAATCGAAGCCAACTGTACGGTCAAGCGGGCCGACATCCTGGCCGTGCTCAGCGAACTGGTGGTGGTGATGAAGCGTGAGTTGCAGAACTCCAAGCGCGTCTGTCTGGACCGTTTCGGCGCGTTCAAGATAGGCATCAGCACCCGCCCGGCCGAGGCCGCCAAGGACTTCAACGTCAACGACAACGTGCGCGGTGTCCACGTCATCTTCCAGCCCGAGCTGCACATCGACGCCACGGGCCGTCGCATACGCTCGTTCCTCGACGGATGCAAGGTGGCCGAGCTGCCGGTCAACACCAAGGCCGGCGCCGCCGACACCTCCGGCGCATCCGGTGCGGCCGGTGAGTGAGACAGGCACGCACGCTGAGAGGCACATCTTTTTGATATACATCTATAAACCAAACAAAAGAAAGAACAACATGAACACAAAATTGACAACAATCCTCAAGATCGTCGTGGCCATCGCCACCGCATTGCTCGGAACACTGGGTGTGACGCAGGCAATGAATTAGGAATTTTTTAACTCCTGAGCGGGCTTTGCCCGCGATAACTCCTTTAACTCCTCTAACTTCTTAAAAAACGGAGCGTAGCGGAGTGATAACTCCTTAAAAATAACTCAAAAAGGCGCCTTTTTGAGTTATTTTAATTATATTTGCCGTCAAATGACGATGACAGAACGGATAAGGCCTGCGGCCGGACGCATGGAGCGCGTGGGTGAGATAGACTTCATGAAGTGTGTGTGCATACTGCTGATGGTGGTGTTTCACATTATATATATAGGTGACACATACCCGACGGCAAAGCTCTTTGTCTACACATTCCACATGCCCGTGTTCCTCATCATTTCCGGTTGGCTGGCCGCTGTCGGCAAGTCGCCGCGCGATTTCGTCCGCCACGTGTGGTGGATATTTGTCCCCTATGCCGTCATGGAAGTGGCCTACGCCTCGGCGGCCACGATGATGCCCGTGCGCGAGGCGGTTGGCGAGTTGTCTCTCGGGATGCTCGTCGGCTGCGTTTTCCTCTCGCCCGTAGGACCCTATTGGTATTTGCACACGCTCATCGTCTGTCTCCTCGTCACCGACGGCGTGGTCCGCGCAGGTTGTCGGTGGCGCTTCGGACTCCTCACGGAACTGATTGTGTCGGGCGTGTTGCTCGGGGCTGTCGGTCAGCGACTCTTCGGCGGGTCGTTTGCCGCCAACTCGATGTATTTCCTTGCCGGTTTCGCTTTACGTCGGTGCGGCATTAGCTTTACGTCCGTCTTCCGTCCGTCGTGGCTCGCCCCGATGGCCGTAGCCGTGATTGTCGCCGTCGGTGGTGAGGCTGTCATGGACCGTGCGGTGACCGGTGGCGTGATGATAGTCGGCCTGATGATGAGTACGATGGCCGCCGTCTATGGCCTTACGGCCGGACGTCTGCGCGCCGCAGCGCTGTATATAGGCCGCAACACGCTCGTCATACTGCTCTTTTCGCCCATCTTCACCGCTCTCGCCAAGCTCTGGCAGCCGTGGTTTGTGACAGTCGACCGGACGGGAATGACGTTCATGCTTGTGACATTGACCGTCGCCGTGGCCGGAAGTCTGGGCATTGCACGCCTCATGGACATCGTCGGAGTGGCGCGATGGATGGGAATACCCAGCCCCAAAACCCACCCCAACCCTCCCAAAGGGAGGGAGCTTGATTAGCTTTAAGGGCTGAGAGAAGGGATAAAGACATTTTAAACTCCCTCCCTTTGGGAGGGTTGGGGTGGGTTCTTATATATAAAAGATGAATTATGAACGAAGATTTTGACATACACAAGGAACGGGTCACGGTCGAGAAGGACTTTGAAAACGCTCTCCGTCCGCTGCGCTTCGGCGACTTCAGCGGGCAGAAGAAGGTCGTGGAAAACCTCGAAGTGTTCGTCGAAGCGGCCAAATACCGCGGCGAACCGCTTGACCACACGCTCCTGCATGGTCCTCCTGGATTGGGAAAGACAACGCTGAGCAACATCATTGCCAGCGAACTGGGCGTGGGATTCAAGATCACCAGTGGCCCCGTGCTCGACAAGCCGGGCGATCTCGCCGGCATATTGACCTCGCTGGAGAGGAATGACGTGCTCTTCATCGACGAGATACACCGACTCTCGCCCGTAGTCGAGGAATATCTCTACTCGGCTATGGAGGACTATCGGATAGACATTATGATAGACAAAGGCCCCTCGGCACGGTCCATACAGATTGACCTCAACCCCTTCACGCTTGTGGGAGCGACGACCCGCAGCGGTCTGCTGACGGCCCCGTTGCGTGCCCGTTTCGGTATCAATCTCCATCTGGAATACTACGAACCGGAGACACTTCAGCGGATTTTGAAGCGTTCGGCCGGTATTCTTCAGGTGCCCATCGACGACGATGCGGCGATGGAGATCGCGCGCCGGAGCCGCGGAACGCCCCGTATAGCTAATGCATTGCTGCGCCGCGTCCGCGATTTCGCACAGGTGAAGGGCACCGGACGCATCGACACCGCCATCACACGGGTGGCTCTGACGGCGCTCAACATCGACCAGTATGGTCTCGACGAGATCGACAATAAGATTCTGCTGACCATCATCGACAAGTTCCGCGGAGGACCGGTGGGCGTCTCGACCATCGCCACGGCCATCGGCGAAGACTCCGGAACGGTCGAGGAGGTATATGAACCGTTTCTCATCATGGAGGGTTTCATCAAGCGGACTCCGCGTGGACGCATGGTGACGGAGCTGGCCTACCGCCACTTCGGACGCAATCCCTACACGGGAAACATCATGCAGCCGGACTTGTTTGAATAGCCGGCGGGCCGCTACGGTTTCCTTCCGATTCGCTAATGACCCGTTTATGACTTTGATAATGCCCTGCTTGTGACTTTGCTGCTGATCATACTGACGGCGATGTTTTCTTCCGCAGCATACGGAATGGAGGCGGAAGACTATGTGACGGACAATCTTGACGATATGTCCGAAATGTCCCATCAGCACATAACGCAGATTCTTCAGGACCGCAAGGGCTTTCTGTGGCTCTCGTCGTGGAACGGACTTTACCGTTTCGACGGCTACGGTTTCGTGGCTTTCAAGGCGACGCCGGGTGACGGGAACAATATGGGTAGCTGTCGTTTTCGCAATATTGTGCTCGACTATGACGTTACGCCGTCATCGGCCGTCGGCAATATCTATTGTCTCGTTGACGACGATGTATTCCTCTTTGACGTGCGGACGGCGCGGTTCGTCAGTGTCGGAGGCTCTCTGGAGAGGACGGCACGCAGACTCTTCAAGGACAACGGCTCCCGGACGGGCGGCTTTGAGGACGTCAGGGGCATACGTTGGAAGATAACTTCGGACGGCTTTTTCCGCAGTGTGCCGCGTGAGAGGAAGTGGCGGCGGTTGGACGCCGTGCCCGGGTCCGTCACACGGTTGATGTACCGTGACCGCCGTGGAAGGGTGTGGATTGGCACGAGAGACGGCCGGCTGACGGTGCTCGACGCCGACCTTGGGCTTCTCGGATATATGGGAAAGGACGGCCGGCTGCATGACGGCGATACGGAGTTCTATCCCGTGTACAGCATTTGCGAGGACCGTGAGGGCGCGATGTGGCTCGGAAGCAAGCCGGACGGCCTGTTCCGGCTGCGCGGCGACAGTCTTGAACATGTCGGAGGACTTAACTCCGGAAGCGTTTATGACCTGAAGACGGACCGCCGTGGACGGCTGTGGGTAGCCACGCATGTCGGCGGAATCAGTGTCGTGAGCCGCAAGGACGGACGCTATGTCATCGAACCGGTCGCGGCGACAAAGGGTCTCCGCATCAGAAGACTGCTCATCCTTGACGACGGGACGCTGATAGCGACAACCACGACCGGCCTTCTTGTCGCCGACAATATATACCGGCCGTCGGACCGTGTGAGATGGCGGATGCACGTCAGGGAGGCCAATCGTGCCGAAAGCCTTTCCGACAATGCCACGATGAATGTCGTAAGAGACGGTCGGGGGCATGTGTTCGTTACGACGGAGAGCGGCGGACTCAATCTTCTGCTCACGGAAGATCTTCACGCCGACAGGTTCTCTTTCCGTCATTACGGCCTGGAGAACGGCCTCGGATCAGACGTGACGATGGCCTGTGCCCCGCTTAATGACAGTGTTCTGCTCGTCCAATGCAACAACATGCTGTCGCTGCTGGACACGAAGACCTTGCGGATGGAGAACTTCGGGAAGTCGTTTTGGGGCGAGAACCTTCAATTTTCCGACGCCGAACCACTGCTTTTGCCCGGCGGGCGTTTGCTCATTTCTCTTCAGACTGGCGTGCTTGCCGTTGCTGTTGCCGACCTGTATGCCGTCAGTTACAAACCGCGCATCGTGTTGACGGGGCTTCGCGCGGCCGGCATTTCCTCCGATTATGTTGTCGATTATACCGTTGATTACAGGGACACAATCGTAATCAACCCTTCCCAACGCGATTTTACTCTCACTTTCTCAGCCCTCGATTTCACCGACAACCGTTATATCCGCTATGCGACGAGGTTGGATGAAGACAGTATTTGGAGTCATCCGACGGCTACAAACAGCATTGACTTCCGTGACATTGCGGCCGGAACGCACACGCTGAGCATACGTTCGACCAACGCTCTCGGCCAGTGGACGGACAACGTGCGCACCGTGACGATAGTCGTGGAGCCGACTTTCTTTGAGACTTGGTACGGCCGGACGCTCATTATGATTGTCGTTGCCGGACTTATAGCGCTGCTGACATACATTATCATATATGTCCGCACGCTGGAGAAGCGCCGTAAGGAGACGCTCGAAGCCTATCTGCTGCTGCTTGACCAGAAGAAAGAGGATTACAGCAATACACCGGCTGAACCGAAACAGCACGCCGAACAGCGTCCCGAGCCCATTGTCATTGCTCCTCGTCTGTCGGCCGAAGACGAGGCGTTTATGAAGAAGATAGCCGATTTCACGGAACGGAACATCTCCAACAGCGACATAAACATCAACGACATGGCTGCCGCCGCGGCCGTGAGCCGTTCGGGACTGAACCGCAAGATGCGCCAATTGCTTGGCGTCACGCCTGCCGACTTTCTGAAAGAGGCGAGGATGAAGCGTGCCGTGAAGATGCTGAAAGAGACCGACGCACCTGCCGCGGACATAGCATACGCCTGCGGCTTTTCCGATCCGAAGTATTTCGCGAAATGCGTAAAGGCCTCGACGGGCATGACGCCGCGCGAGCTCAGAGACTCTAATCCTTAATCGTCAAAACACATCCTTGGCTGTCAAAGCACAATAAAAGTTCATCATTGACATGACAATACAGCAATAAAGGGGCGTTTCCTATCGCAGGAAACGCCCTTTTATTGCTATTTGACGCGATTTTCCCCTCTAAATGACACGACTTTACCCTTTCTTTTCATGCCGCAGCAATAATTTTGCAACGTTCAAACTAATCAAATTAAAACAACATGAAAAAAAACTTCTTGACACTGATGTGTCTCACTATGCTTTTCGTCGTACCGGCGGATGCCGTGCGCAAGGTGTGGATTCTCGGCGATTCCACCGCGGCCTTGCAGGACGAGAACGGCAACAAGCGCGGTTGGGCGCAGATGCTTCAGCAGTTCTTCAATGCCGATGAGATAGAGATCATCGACAAGGCGAAGTCCGGAGCATCCAGCAAATCCTTTTATAAGGAGACCGCCTTCTGGCCAACCATCAAACCGCAGATTGGCCCGGGCGACATCGTCATAATCCAGTTTGCCCATAACGATGAGAAATGCGGCGGCGCGGACGGCGACGCGCTTGAAGAGTTCTTCAAGGCCAACCCGTCCCAAAAGCCTGCCGACTGGGACTATTCCAACAAATATCGCGGTACCCATCCGTCCGAAACTTTCCCCACCTATATAAAAGCATATATCGACGAGGCCAAGGCAGCCGGCGCGATTCCCATCGTTGTTGGCGCGATATGCCGCAAATACTTCTCCGGGAGCACGATAACGGCGGCCGGCCAGCACAATCTCTGGCAGAAGTTCGACAAGATCGAGAATGGCGTCTACACGGCCAACTACACCGGAAAGCCATCTGATGACGGCACGATGAACTATCCGCTTCAGGCGAAGAAGGTGGCCGACTCCTATGACGACGTGCCCTACGTGGACCTCACGGCGGCGACGAAGACGATGTATGAGAGTTTCGGAGCCGACTATTGCACGGAAAACATCTTCTGCGTCACCGACGAACAGAAGGGATGGAAGGGTGACGGCACCCATCCGTCGCCGTTCGGCGCGACGCTGATTGCGCGCCAGTTCGCACAGCTCGTAAAAGACCGGTGCGCCGCAGAGACAGACACTAAGAAGAAGGCCGTCCTGAAACTCCTTGCCGACCACACCCGTCTCTCTTCCGAAATCACATTCTCACCCTCGACGGGCAATCTCGGCAAGGCATACGTCGGCCAGACGCTGACAAAGACCGTCAACGTGTCGGCCTTTTCGCTTGCTTCCGCCACGGGAACGTTCACGTTTTCGGCCACGGGCGGATACCTTGTCTCCACCGACGGCACCAACTACTCGACAGAAGTGACAGCCGACTATACCGGTTCGACGCTCATCCAGACACTCTACATAAAGCTCGACGTCACCTCACAAGGCGTTATCGCCGGCAAGCTCACGGCGTCATGCGGCTCGCTCTCCGGTGAGATGGACCTCACGGCCGAGGCCATCTCGCTCGAAGGCGGCACGGCCGTAAAGGTCCTTTACGACCTTTCCGCAAATACCGAAGCTACGGTGACAGGTCCATGCAACGCGCTTCCCGAGACTTTCAGCAATATGTACGCACGCGACTACAACACCATGAACGCGAAAGCCGATTGGACCGGAACGGCATACGATGGTCAGAACCCGCGGGTTCAGCGCAACTGCATCACTGGCGACCAGTGGCCGGCCGGCGAGGAGGACGAGAACAGCAACCGCTATATACAGTTTGGCATGACGGCTCCCGCTGACATACAGATTGCCGTCAACAAAATCTCGTTCTACGCCGGCGGTGCCGGTGGAAACGGAATGAGATTCAAGGCTTATTACAGCACAAGCCCCGACTTTCCCACAGGCGAGGCCAGCACCACCAACTTTCTCTGGCAGACAAGCATGACCTCCAACAAGGCGTACTATGTATCGACCGTGCCGGTAGTTTCCATTTCCGACGGCGAGACGATATATGTGCGCCTTTATCCGTATTACGGCTCCGCAGCTTCCGGCAAGACCTTCTGCCTGAAGGATGTGACGATAGAGGGCGTAGCCACCGACGCGGCCTCCTCCGGTGCGAAGTACACCCTGACGACGGCGGTCTCTCCGGCCGATGCGGGGTCGATCACCGCCGTACCGGCCGGCACCACGATAAAGGAAGGCAAGACCGTCACGCTGACGGCCAGTCGCAATTTCGGATACCGATTCAGCAAGTGGACGCTCGACGGCCGTGACTATTCCACCGACGAGCAGATCCGTTTCACGATGGACGCCGACAAGTCTTTCGTCGCCGAGTTTGAGACCATACCGGTCCATACCGTCAGGACATTCGTCAAGAACGACGCCGAGCTTTCCATCGGCTCCGTGACGCTCTCGCCCGACGAGCACAACGGCAAATATGAAGAAGGAGAGGAAATCACGGCAACGGCCGAGGTGTCGCGCATCCTCAACTTCGTGAAGTGGGAGGACGGTTCCACCGCCAACCCGCGCCTCATCCGGGTCAGCGGCGATATGGACCTGACGGCAGAGTATGAGGTCCAGGACTTCATCGCCGTCTTCGATGCGAGCAAGACCCAGTCGTATGCTTACCCCACAACGACAAACTATCCTTTCCCGGCCGACATCGCGTGGGACGGCGAGCGCAACGCCAAATCTTTAGTGGTCAAGGTCGCAGACGGTTCTCCCGCCTACACTCAGGACGGCGGAACGCCGGTCGTCCGCAACCGTGTGGGTGTCGTGACAACCGGACTCAACGGTCTCTACCAGAACGGCTACCGGACGACGGACATCGCGTGGCAGTATCAGTTTTCCACCCGTAAGTTCACATCGGCAACGTTTGTGTCGCAGATGTGTGCCAAGAACAATGCCGACAAGACCTACAAGGCGCAGTATTCGCTCGACGGAACCCTGTTCACCGACATCGACGGTGCCGTCTGCGAGACCCTCGGCGCAAGCAAGATAACCGACTTCTCTTTCGCCATCCCGGCCGACGCTATGGGCCGTGACCTCGTCTACATCCGCATCACCGGCACGGGTGCGGCGACATACGGCACGGACACTCCCGTGGGAACATTTGACGGACTTGACTACTATCAGCACTCGGAGTCGGGCGTGGGCAATGTCTACATCATGGGCACGGCCGAAGTGGAAGACGACAAGGTCGCTCCTGCCGTCACGGGCACCGTCCCTGCCGACAAGGCTACGGGCATATCGGCCTCGGGACGTATCATCATCTCCTACGACGAGCGCATCCAGGCCGGCAATCTCGTCAACGGCGAGGCCACGCTCGGCGACAAGCCCCTCTCTCCGGTGTGGAACACACGTTCGGTCGAGTTCAGCTACGTAGGCCTCGAATACGGCCGGACATACACCTTCACGATGCCCGAGGGCTATGTGACCGACCGCTCGGGCAACAGTGCTCCGGCCCTGTCGCTGACATTCACCGTCATGGAGCGCAGCAAACCGACGGCAAGAATATTTGACGCCGTGGTCGACAAGACGCTCTCCTTGGGTTACGGCGAGAGCATCCCTGCGACGGAGCAGATGCCCCGCCAGTACCGCTACATTCAGGACGCCATCAACGACGCTCCGGCGGCTTCGGCCAAGCCCTATCTCATCTATGTCAAGGAAGGCTACTATGACGACCCCAACCCCTATTTCAATTCGAGCTACGGAACCCGCTGGACCGACGAGACGATGACGACCACGGAGCGCATCGGCGGCAACGGCAAGAGTCTGGACGGCACGGTGGCGTATGACGACTGCCGCATCGTCAGTGTCAACAAGCCCAACGTCCACCTCATCGGTCAGGACGTCGAGAAGGTCTTCATCGCTTCAGACCGTCAGGACGGCGGTGACAAGAGCAACTGGCGCAAGCCGTGGTATCATGTCAATGCCGGTGCGACAATCGAGGTGCAGGCCGGTGGCGACGGGTTCCTCATGTCGGGAGTGACCGTCGACAACGAGAACTGGACCAAGGACCGTAAGGCCGGTCCGCAGGCGCTGTGTCTCAACACCGACGCCGACCGCATCGTCTTCGACGGCGTGAGGGCGCGCTCATATCAGGACACATACAAGACCAACGGCACGTTCAAGCGCTCGTTCTGGAACAACTCGACGATAGAAGGCTCGGTGGACTTCATCTACGGCAACGGCGACGTATGGTTTGAGAACACCACGCTCGACATCAACCGCGACAAGGGAGGCTGGATTGTCGCGCCTAATCACGATAAGGAGACCCGCTGGGGCTACGTGTTCAACAACACGACCATCACGACCCACTATGCCGCCGATCCATCGACCTATTCCATCTCGCTGGGACGTCCCTGGCATGAGTTCCCCAAGACCGTCTTCCTCCACACCGTCATGGAGCTGACGCCCATCAGCGGCTACTGGTCGGAGACTATGGGTGGTCTGCCGGCCCTCTGGGCCGTCTATGACATACGCGACAAGAACGGCAACCAGCTGCCTGACGACCTCGCCGACGAGGACGGCAACAAGGTCCATCAGGACGCTTCTCGCAAGGACTACTACTATATGGACAACGGCACCAAGGTCACCGGTGAGTCGAAGAACTGGCTTTCCCCCTCGGACATCGCTTCCTATACCGTCGAGAACGTGATGGCGGGTGACGGGACGGCCGATGCCTCCACCGGCGTGTGGAATCCGCTGCCGGCTGTTGAGAAGACGCAGACCCCCGCGCTCACGGTCAACGGCAATGTCGCCACATGGACGCCCGACGCTTTCGCAATATGCTATGTCGTGACGGTCAACGGCCGGCCGCAGGCTTTCGTCACCGAACCGACATTCACGGGCAACGCCGGTGACATCGTGACCGTCCAGTCGGCCAACGAGCACGGCATCCTTTCGTCCATGTCCGCCCCTGTCACCCTCGGGCCGGCGACGTCCATTGTTGCGGTTCAGGCGACAGGCAACAACGGAATTATGGCCGACAAACATGTCTATAATGTCGGCGGACAGCGCGTCAGCCGTTCGGCCAAAGGACTGGTCATACGTGACGGTGGCAAATATGTGAACCGCTGAACTTAAAGTATTCATTATTACTTTATAATAAGTTTTTTGAACACAGAGACACGGAGACACAGAGTTATATTATCCTCTGTGTCTCCGTGTCTCTGTGTTCAAAGCATAAATTAATTGTTGCAACATACTTATCATCCCACCCAAAACCAATAAAAACTTTGCGTCTCTGCGTCTTTGCGTTGAAAATTCTGTCTTCGGCTTTAAAAAAAGTGCTAACTTTGCCGTCGGAATAGTTTCTTAATGAACGGAAAGACATGAAGACAGGAATATTCACGGGCAGTTTTGACCCGTTCACCGTCGGCCACGACGACATCGTCCGCCGGGCGTTGCCGCTGTTCGACCGTATCGTCATCGGTGTCGGCTATAACGAGCGTAAGAAGACGATGCTCACGCCCGACGAGCGTGTGGCCGCCATCGCGGCACTCTATGCTGGCGAGCCGCGGATAGAGGTGCGCAGTTACAGCGATCTGACCGTCGACTTCGCCCGTCGCGAACAGGCCGGATTCATCATCAAGGGCGTGCGCAGCGTCAAGGATTTTGAGTATGAGCGCGAACAGGCCGACATCAACCGCCGGATTGGCGGTGTCGAGACCATCCTGCTCTACGCCGCGCCACAGTTTGAGAGCGTCAGCAGCAGCATGGTCCGGGAACTGATGCACTTCGGACGTGACGTGAGCGCGTTTCTGCCGCCGTTTAAATGAGGAGTGAAGAATGAAGAGTGAAGAGTGAAGAATGAAGACGAGTTGATGAGCGCGGCGAGTAAGTTTCTGCCGCCGTTCGGTGCGGCTCCCATCATTCCCATCACCCTCATCACTCCCATCATTCTCATTTGACAATAAAATAGACATATCCAGCTCCCTCCCTTCGGGAGGGTTGGGGTGGGTATTTAGGGGTCAGTTGTTTTTTTAAAATTTTCTAATTATGATAACATACAATTCAGACGGCATCGCAATGCCGAAGATAAAGAAACGTGAGGTCACGGTATGGATCAAGTCCGTGGCTGCCGCCCACGGGCGTCGGGTCGGCGAGATCGGCTATATGTTTGTGGACGACGCGAAGATATTGGAAGTCAACCGGGAGTATCTCGGTCACGACTACTACACGGACATCATCACCTTCGACTACGACGAGGGTGACGTCATCAGCGGCGACCTCGTCATCTCACTTGACACAGTCCGCTCCAACGCCGAACTGTTCGGTAAGGAATATGATGAAGAACTCCACCGCGTCATCATCCACGGCATCCTCCACCTTTGCGGCATCAACGACAAAGGCCCGGGAGAACGCGAGATAATGGAAGCGGAGGAAAACCGCGCGCTCGCAATGAGATAGACGAATTAGGAATGTTGAGTGATGAATTAGTCGGCCTACGGCCGATTGAGAGTTATTCAATTACGAATTGAGCCGCACAAAGAAAGAAGGGTTACAAAACTCGCATAGAAGTCTTTAAGTGTGCTAATCTCAGTCCCCTCCTTCTATGTTGCTATCCAAATAATTGGATAGCAACATAGAAGGAGGGGACTGAGATTAGCACACTTAAAGACTTCAAAATGAGGATGTTATGATTGGAGTAGACTGCTACAAATATGTGTGCAAAGATTAGCCCGTCAAAGACGGGTATATGTCACTCTCGTCCCTTCGTCGTTCAACACATCGAGTGTCTTCTCCTTCAAAGACAATATCTTCATGTATTCAATCTCACCATCATCGTCATAAGTAACCTTCAGCATAGAGGTTTCCGTATTAAGGCTCCACGCAAAGCTGAATCGCTCCACGCCGTCTCCATCTTTCACTTCGCCGCGACCACGGCCCGTGCCATCGAATTCTATCTTCTCATAGCCACCATTGCCGTCATAGTAATAAATCCAGGAACCGACAAGGCTCGCACTGATCTCTCCCCCTTGGCTATCGTCATTTCCTCCGCCGGGCGTCCCTGCGTTTTCAGAACCATCGGTGTTGTCCGTAACCTCGACGTCATCTTTATTATCGTCGTCATCACTGCTGCAAGCGACAAATCCCACACTCCATACCAGCATAGCCAGTAGCATCGAAAAATACTTGAATCTTCTCATAGTTAATACATTGATTATTGTTAGTTTCATGCTGCAAAGATAATGTTTTTCTCTTTTTTACAAGGCCTCTCCCATGAAAATAAATAAGGAAAGACTGCGTTTTGCCAAAACATCATCGGGTGAAAGAGACATGCGGAAAACACTTACACTCCTTTGTCAGTATATAAAAATTCTCCCCGCAACGGCCGGTCGGCACGTTACGGGGAGAATTTATGTTATATCTGTGTTTTGTCTTCTATGCTTAGAAGTCCATCTTGTCCAGTGAGTCGTTGAAGTCCTTCGGCTCGTGGTTCTCCTGCGGCATGATGTCGCCGAGAGACGGACGCTGCGGACGTTCGCCGCGCTCAGGGCGCTGACGGCGCTCGCCACGCTCTCCACGGGGACGGCGTTCACCGCGCTCGGGACGCTCACCACGCTCGCGGCGTGCGGGACGCTCCACGTAGTCGGCCGGTTTCTCGATGAGCACACGATGAGAGAGCTTATATTTGCCTGTCTTCGGGTCGATCTCCATCAGCTTGACCTTGATCTTGTCACCCTCCTTGATGCCGGCTTCCTCGACTGTCTCGAGGCGCTTCCAGTCTATCTCGGAGATGTGGAGCAGTCCGTCCTTGCCCGGCATAATCTCAACGAAACATCCGTAAGGCATGATCGAGCGCACTGTTCCGTCGTAGATTTCGCCTACTTCGGGGATGGCGACGATGGCGCGAATCTTTGCAAGGGCACCGTCGATGCTCTCCTTGTTGGGACCGCTCACCTGCACCTTGCCCACTCCGTCTTCTTCGTCGATAGTAATCGTTGAACCGGTGTCCTCCTGCATCTGCTGGATGATCTTTCCGCCCGGGCCGATCACGGCACCGATGAACTCCTTCGGTATCTCTATCTGGACGATGCGCGGAACCTGCGGCTTCAGTTCGGCACGCGGCTCGGCGATGGTCTCGGTGAGCTTGCCGAGGATATGCTCGCGGCCGGCCTTGGCCTGCATGAGGGCCTTCTCAAGAATCTCAAAGCTCAGACCGTCGCACTTGATGTCCATCTGTGTGGCTGTCAGACCGTCTTTCGTACCGGTTGTCTTGAAGTCCATGTCGCCCAGATGGTCCTCGTCACCGAGGATGTCGCTGAGCACGGCATACTTATCCTCACCGGGGTTCTTGATCAGACCCATTGCGATACCGCTGACGGGCTTCTTCATCGGCACGCCGGCATCCATCAGGGCCAGTGTTCCGGCGCAGACGGTAGCCATCGACGACGAGCCGTTGCTTTCGAGTATCTGACTCACGAGGCGCACCGTGTAGGGGAAGTCCTCGGGTATCTGACCCTTCAGACCGCGCCATGCGAGGTGGCCGTGACCGATTTCGCGGCGTCCTACGCCACGCTGGGCCTTGGCCTCACCGGTACAGAACGGCGGGAAGTTGTAGTGAAGGAGGAAGCGCTGATAGCTCTTGTCGAGAACGTCGTCAACGAGCTTCTCGTCGAGCTTTGTTCCGAGCGTACACGTAGAGAGGCTCTGAGTCTCGCCGCGTGTGAAGATTGAACTTCCGTGAGGCATGGGCAGCGGGCTGACCTCGCACCAGATGGGGCGTATCTCGTCGGTCTTGCGGCCGTCGAGGCGGATGCCCTCGTCGAGGATGCAGCGGCGCATGGCGTCACGCATCACGTCGTGGTAGTAGCGCTCCATCATGGCGCACTTCTCATCCAGCTCGTCCTCGCTGAGGTCGGCATGGGCAGCGACGTAAGCCTCCTTGAAGTCTTCCAGTATCTTGTCGAAGGCTTCCTGACGGGCGTGCTTCTCCAGAGCCTGCTTCGTGACGTCGTAAGCCTTGGCATAGAGTTCCTTGTTCATCTGCTCGCGCAGCTCCTCGTCGTTGACCTCGTGGTCATATTCGCGCTTGACGTCCTTGCCGAGCTCCTTGCTGAGTTCGGTCTGCATCTCGCACATGGGCTTGATAGCGTCCATTGCGGCTTTGAGGGCGCCGATCATGTCCTGCTCCGATACTTCCTTCATCTCGCCTTCGACCATCATGATGTTCTCGGCCGATGCACCGACCATGATGTCCATGTCGGCGTCTTTCATCTGCTCGAATGTCGGGTTGATGACATATTCGCCGCCGATGCGGGCCACGCGGCACTCGCTGATGGGGCATTCGAATGGAATATCTGAACAAGCCAGAGCGGCTGATGCGGCAAATCCGGCCAATGCGTCGGGCTGATCAACACCATCGGCACTGAGCAGCATTACGTTGACAAACACCTCGGCGTGATAGTTTGAGGGGAACAGCGGACGGAGCACGCGGTCAACCAGACGTGATGTCAGAATCTCGTTGTCGCCGGGCTTGCCCTCGCGCTTGGTGAATCCGCCGGGGAAGCGGCCCGCTGCGGAGTACTGCTCCTTGTAGTCAACCTGCAAAGGCATGAAATCTGTTCCGGGAACTGCATCCTTTGCGGCACAAACAGTGGCCAGAAGTACGGTGTTGCCCATACGCAGAACAACGCTACCGTCGGCCTGTTTTGCCACTTTCCCGGTCTCAATCGTGATGGTTCTTCCATCAGGCAATTGAATACTCTTTGTAATTACGTTCATCTTTTAATTAAAACATCTAAAAATAAAAATCGGCCAAAGATACACAAAATATCTCGGACAGCGGCATAAATGCCTGATTATTTTGATTTTATTAGGAATTGACATCTTCAGACTGTCAGCCCTCAAGCGCATCACGACAGCCTTATGTCCCAACTTGTGCGGCGAGCCAAGATCATATAAAAACAAAATCAGGAGACAAGCCCCTGCAATGAGAGTGCCTGTCTCCTGATTCAGTCTCCGGATTTCGCTTGTCGGAACGGTTCCGGTTTGGAACAGTTTTAGAACAGTGCTTTGCAAATGCCGAGCTTGCCGTCGGCGAACTTGGCTCTGACTACGTAGACGCCACTGCGCAGACCGGTGCTGACAGCACCCGATACGTTGCCGGCAAACACCTTACTTCCATTTGTGGTGAACACCTCCACGTAAGCCTGACCGTTGACATTGATGATGCCGCCGCGCTCGACGCTGAGCTGCGATTTCTTGCTAATGACATTCTTCACACTTGATAAAGTCCCCGCATCAGGCATTCCCTGGAACACATAGCCGAAGTAGTAGGTATCTGTCGTATAGTCAAACGTGTTGTAAGCATAGCTCACAAGAGTCGTCATGTCGGGGCTGCAGAACGGGAGACCGCTGATAATCGCGTTCTTCGTTATCGGTTCATAGGTTTCCGGATCATACGTTTCCACTTCGTGAGCCATGTTTTCGTTTATCCAGGCTGTCATTTCCGGACATGATGTCTGATAGTAATCCTGCATTTTGGAAACGCCCTTGGCAGGGTCCATCACCAGTGCTTCCGGGAAATACTGGTCGCCGCTGTATCCTAAAAAGATTCCGTTTTCAGCGGCGCAGGTAACATTGGCACCGCCTTCGCAGGTATATGTCTTGTAAGAGCCGTCTTCGAGGTTGAACACGAATGTGGTGGTCGTGGTGTATTCAACGCCTTCTTCGCGTGCCACCTTTCCTGCATTGCGTGCGCCCTTGCTCATAAAGCGTGAATACTTAGGTGACATTTTGGCTGGTGCCAAAGGACCGAAACCGGCGTCGGGAGCATAAGTGGAGGCAAAGAGCTTGCCGTCGGCCGACAACACCACATTGTTGAACGTCAGCGTGATACTACCGGCAGTGGCCTGTTCTACGGCGCTGTCATAGGCTTCCTTGTCACTCATGTATTTCACACATGCGGCTTCGTATGCAGCTTTCTCTTCGTCCGTCATGAAATCTTCAAGCTGGGGATAATTGGCCCAGTCGTTACCTCCGGCAGCCTGCCATGCAGCGAGGGCGTCCTTATAAGCCGTCTTCTCTTCATCTGTCATAAAGTCTCCCATTGACGGATAGTCTCCCGGATCTGCAGGCACGGTGACTTCCGGATGGGTATGGAAGAGATTAAGCGACGGCAGAGTGTAACTCCATTCTCCTGTTGATACATCACGCTTGTAAACGATGGGGTAGCACCAGAATCCGGATGTAGCGGTGATAGTTCCGGCAATGGTGTTGCCGTCGGCGCTGATGGCATTGGCCGTCACATACTGCGGTGTGCCGCCGAGAAAGTCGGTGTCAGGATGCGGCAGCAGGATGGGGTTGTCGTAGCCGCCGGCTGCGTTGCGGTACCATACAGCGGGCACCATCATGATTTTCCTTGAATCGAGTCCGAATTTGTCATTACCGACATTTCCGCAGATCACACTTCCATCGGGTGTGATGGCGTGTGCCATGTTGAACAGGTCGGGACGGGGAGAAGGCAGAATTGTAAGCTCACCATTGGAATAGACAACGGCATTGTCTGTCGAAGTGTAAGTCGTTTCGCTGGTAGGCTCGTACAAAACGGCATTGCCTACAGACGTACCGTCATTGGCCACACATGTACCGTATCCGGGAAGATACTCGTTCTGATAATAGTCCGAGCCACGATCATCCATGTAAATGGCTGCGTTCTCCGGATTCTCCAGATCTATGATGCCAAGCATGATGCCGTCGATGGTGAATATGCCATACTTGCCGTTTTCAGAGACACTCATGAACGGAGCATTCTGTATAATCTGTGGTTTGAAGTCTGCGAACATCTGCATTGATGTCATAAGCAGCGCACTAAAAAGAAGTAATGTTTTCTTCATACTCTTTTGATGTTAAGTTACTATTTAAGTTATTAAAAAATTGTTTCCGCAATACTGTCTTATAAGACTTCGCACCACCTTCCGACGTACAGAAACGCCGCACGGCCAATATGGCAAAACGTAAGTCAAAGCCCACATATGATTCGCCATTATGACGATAACCGACGGCAAAATTAAACAAATTTACACAAAAACACAAATATTTCTAACATTTTTTTGTTTGCCGCTTCCCGCAATGCATCAAATGACACCATCACGGCATGACTTGTTTTCAGCCAATAACACATTTTGCCGCGGCCTTATTGTTGCAAGTGTCGGAAAAAGAGAGTAACTTTGTCGCCGGATTGCCGCCGCAAGTGTTTCCGCGCCGAAACGATCACGCTGCCGCGGACAAGCGACGACCCGACCATCATTCACTTAAAGACATGCACATCATGAGAAACATCCTTCGCACAGCCGCGGCCGCACTGGCCGCAATATGTGTCACGGCATGTGACAACAGTCCCAAATTCCACGTCGAGGGCAATATCACCGGAGCCAAAGACTCACTTCTGGTCTTCGAGAACATGAGCCTCAGCGGTCCCGTCACGATTGATTCCGTACGGCTCGACGAGGATGGACGTTTCGCCTTCGCCGACAAGGCTACGCCCGCACCTGAATTCTACCGGCTGCGCATCGCCGGACAGATCATCAACATCTCGGCCGACTCGACAGAGACCGTGACCGTCAAGGCCGGCTACCCGACGATGGCAACCGATTATGAGGTCGCCGGCTCGACCGAGTGTGAACGCATACGCCAACTGTCTCTCAAACAGATAGCCCTCCGGGAGAGCGCCCTGGCGTTGGAGCGCAACACGGCCCTGTCCTCCGCACAACGCATCGACAGTCTGGAGAAGATGCTGAACACATATAAGGAGGAGGTCAAGATGGAATATATCTTAAAGGACCCCAAGGCGGCTTCTTCCTATTTCGCACTCTTCCAGACACTCGGAGACTACCTCATCTTCGACCCGCGCACCATCGGGGAGGACGTCAAGATGTTTGCCGCCGTGGCCACAAGCTGGGACACATATTACCCCGGAGCCGAACGCGGCGAAAATCTGCACAACATCGCCATCGAGGGCTTGAAGACACAGAAGATCATCAAGCAGAAGAACGAGACATCACTCGCTCCGGCCCAGGTGACGACATCGGGCATCATCGACCTCTCCCTGACCGACAACCACGGGCGGAAGCGCACACTCTCTTCGCTCAAGGGGCGTGTGGTGCTGCTCGACTACCACCTGTTCGACTCTGCCGAATCGCCGCGCCGCATACTGATGTTGCGGGAGCTATACGGCAAATATCATGACCGCGGACTGGAAATATATCAGATTGCCATTGATGCGGACGAGCATTACTGGAAGCAGCAGACATCCTCTCTGCCGTGGATCTGCGTGCTGGCGCCCGACGGCCCGGCATCATCGTGCGTGAGGACATACAACGTCAGCTCCGTCCCCGAGTTTTTCCTCATCGACCGGGAGAACAATCTGGTCAGCCGCTCGGCACAGGTGAAGGACCTCGAGGCTGAGATAGAGGCTCTGCTGTAAGGCCATCATCATAACGCGAAGACGCAAAGGCGCGAAGACTTTTATATCCAAGTCTTCGCGCCTTTGCGTTTTCGCGTTATGATGGTTATCAAACCACGATTTCCGCATCTACCGCTTCACATTCTCCATGAACCTCCCGCGGTCGACGACAAATCGCAGATGCGTGCCTTCACCGATGAGCGTGTCTCCCTGACGGGCCGCGACACGGAAGCTGAGTTTGCGTCCGTCGACGCTCTCGAGAGTTGCCGTGGCCGTCACTTCGGTGCCGACAGGAGTCGGGCGGAGGTGCGAGGAGGCGATATGACCTCCCACGGTGGTACTGCCTTCAGACAGATGGGGTGCCACGGCCTGCATGGCGGCATTTTCCATCAGAGCCATCATGGCCGGTGTCGCCAACACGGGCATGTCGCCCGAGCCCATCGCGACAGCCGTGTGAGCGTCCGTCACGACGAGCGTTGAGGTGTGTGTGAGTCCTTTTTCCAACATAATTCCATTGTTTTATGATTATCAACTGCGGTCCGAAGCCATGCGCCGCGGTGCCACCGCCCGTCCCTCATATATATTAATGTATGGTCCCGGGGCAGGCCCTGATGTCGGCGCGACAGGGCACGGATGCTGCAAAGTTAATCTTTTTCGCGCCAACAGCGAGCGTTTACGGACAAAAAGACTTAACTTTGCGGGCAAAATGACATTGCGGATGAAGAAGAGACTGATACTTGAAGTGCCCGGCGGAGCCACGCGGGTGCTGTTGCATACGTGTTGCGCGCCATGTTCGTCGGCCATCATCGAGTGCATGATGCAGCACGGCATCACGCCCGTCATATACTACTGCAACCCCAACATCTTTCCGGCGGAAGAATATCGGATAAGGAAGGACGAGTGTACGCGCTACGCGCAGTCGCTCGGACTGGACATCATTGATGCCGACTACGACCACGCGGCATGGCTGAAGGGCGTCGCCGGCATGGAGAATGAGCCGGAGCGTGGAGCCCGTTGTCTGCGGTGCTTCACCATGCGGTTGGCCGACACGGCGCGATATGCCGCCGAACACGGGTTCACGGTCATCACGACGACACTGATGTCCAGCCGTTGGAAGAGTCTCGACCAGATCAATGAGGCGGGCCGTCGCGCCGTCGCGCCTTATCCCGACGTGGCGTGGTGGGACCACAACTGGCGCAAAGGCGGACTGAACGAACGCCGCGCGGCCATCATACGCGAATACGGATTCTACAACCAGCAATATTGCGGATGCGAGTATAGCATGAGAGTGAAGAGTGAAGAATGAAGAGTCTTGAGAGTTAAGGTCTTTAAGGTCTTTAAAGTCTTTAAAGTCCTTAAGGACCTTAGTCCCAATAGAGAAAGCGGGACATTGTCGACTTCGACAATGTCCCGCTTTTCTCTATTCTAAAATCTTAGAGATTCGGGTTGATCTTGCTCCACTCAGAGATAGCGGGCACGATGTTGAGCGTCACCAGCTCGTCGCGCATCTTGCAGAGGTGTGCGTAGCTTGCGTCGAGTTTGGCGTTCTCCTCGTCCGTTCCCTGCGGAACGTTGAATGTGCAGCCGTCGGCACCGAGCGTGGTGTCCATTGCCATCATGATGTGGTTATACTTGTCCGTGTTCACGTATGTACCTACGGGGAAGCGGAAAGGCTCGCCGCCCATTGCCGAACGGATCATTTCGACAGACAGATAGGACGGGCTCTGGAACGAAGAACGGCCACGCAGCTTGATGATGGCGGCACCGCCCTGAGTTACGTCCTTCTTCATCTGCTCCCACTCCTCTGCGGTAAACTCATCCGTGCCGATGATGTCGGTCAGCTTGCGGCCGGCTACGGTCACGTGAGAACCGAACACTGCCATCTGCTCACCGTGGCCGCCGTATGTTGCGCAGCCCTTGATCTCGTTCTGCATCACACCAAACTTCTTTGCCAGCGCGCTCTGCAGACGTGTCGTGTCGAGGGCGGCGAGTGTCGTCACCTGACCGGGCTTCAGTCCGGAGTAGAGCAGCGTCACCAGACCGGTGAGGTCGGCGGGGTTGAAGATGATGACGACGTGCTTGACATCGGGACAGTAGGTCTTGATGTTCTTACCCAGCTCCTCGGCGATCTTGCAGTTGCCGGCGAGCAGATCCTCACGTGTCATGCCCTCCTTGCGGGGCGCGCCACCTGAAGAGATGATGTATTTGGCATTCGTGAAAGCCTCTTTTACGTCTGTGGTAGCCGTAATCTTCACATCTCCGAAACCGCTCTGACGCATCTCCTCTGCCACTCCTTCGGGCAGGAAGACGTCGTAAAGACAGATTTCACTTGTCAGACCCATCATGAGGGCGGTCTGAACCATGTTTGAACCAATCATTCCGGCTGCGCCGACGATTGTGAGTTTCTCGTTAGTTAAAAATGTCATAGTCGATTGTTATTTTACTTTTATAGAATATTTTACTTTTGTATAGAACACTTCTTTTCGCATCGCCCTCTCCCTTACGGCCGCGGACAAGCGCTGACTCTCGCCGTCCATGTCCCGCGGCGGGAGGTCTGTTGCGTAGACGGGGCGTCGCGGACGTGTGAAATCATCTTGAAAACCACCGCAAAGTTAGCAAAAAATAGTGTATCTACGGCACATTTGGTCTGCATAAAATTGTTATTAATATCTAAACACCGTTGCAAATCGTGTTTCCCGCGGCCGGTATGGTGCGAATTGCAATCTGCGGATAGCATATCGGGCGGGCTGCCATCGTAGAGAAAATCGGGTTGGGCATGCCGCGGCCGAAGAGATCTGTACGGACGGCGACGATACGGAGATTGTGTCGCGACGTGTTCCGGTCGTGACATCCCGCGTACAGGCAGTGAGTTTTTGTTTACAAAACCACACACGGGGAAATGGTCGAAGATTTACGTTTTCAAGACCAATAAGGGCCTTATTGGACCATAAGACAGCTCTCAAAAGCCCCCTCTGACTCCCCCAAAGGGGGAGCTTGGGATGCCGAGAGGCCCTTACGGCTTTCAAATCTTGCAAAAGTTGGCGAGTTTTTGATGGTTGTTTTTGGACCAAAAAGCGGGTTTCGTCGAGCAACGGGGGCCTTATTGCATCGCAACGAGCACGCCGTCATGTTGCAACGGGGCCGCCGTTGCAAGGCAATAGCAGCCCCGTTGCAACCCCGCGGGGCCCTTACGGGAAGCCCAAGCTCCCCCTTTGGGGGAGTCAGAGGGGGCCGCCTGTTTGTAAGTGACTGCGTAACAGTGATTTGCAAAAACAGTGGTTTTTTCACCGAAAAAACCGCGAGATTTTGACCTTCGCGAGATTTGAAAATTTGGAGGCGTGGCCGAAAAATTTTCAAAAGTGCCCCGGGATTTTGCCATTAAATTCAGAATTTTGCGGACAAACCGCCCCGACACAAAACCACCGCTCAATCGTCACACGGCAGGACAAATCGAATAAAAACGGCACATTGAACACATTTCTGCAAAAGGGAACGAAGTTTTTCATAAAATTTCTTGCCAGAACAGTCACAAATGCTTATCTTTGTCATCGAACTTAGTCAGCCCGCAAGGGTTTGGCGGGGTTTATTTACTGGTAAAGGACGTTACGGACGTCTGTCTCTGTACGCAAATTCTCGCAAAATTTGTAACCCTCAGAGAGGACGGCAACCAACGTCCGCGTTGGGAAATATTATGTCCCGACACACAAAGTCATGCTTGGGCGCAAGCCCGGGAAAGGGCGATGTGTGTCTTGTACTGTAATATCTTCACGACGTGGGCTGACTGCGTTGCCTATCTTGAGGGAAGGCAATGCGAGAAGCCTGCGTACAAGATAGGTGAGAAGTAGAATCCTCACGTCGTTTTTCTTGTATCTTACACTAATTTGATAAATAACGCTGACATTGGGGGATTGATAAGCAAAAAGAAAAAATTATGAAAAAATCTTTTCTGACGTTGTGCATTGCACTCGTAAGCGTTTGCTCTTACGCTCAAAAGGGCACAACCAGTGCGGGCCTCTACGGCGCTTTCGGTTCTGAAAATTCCAACTTCGGTATTGGTGCGAAAGTACAGTACGGCATCACTGAGGCCCTCCGCGCAGAGGCTTCGTTCGACTACTTCTTCAAGAAGGACTACTTGACGAACATGAACGGAAGCCTGAATCTCCACTATCTCATCCCCATCTCCGACAAATTCCGCGTTTATCCGCTGGCCGGAATCTCTTACGTTCACTGGAAGGTGGACGCCGGCGATATTCTCGGTGACATGGGAATGGGCGCTTCCTTCGAGGAGACCATGATGAACCAGGGTCTTTCGCAGAGCGACCTCGATCTTCTGAAGCAGTACGATCCGGCTCAATACGAGGCACTGAAGGCCGAGTATGAGGGTGCATACAAGGAGGCGGACGACAGCTCGAGCGAGAGCAAAATCGGTTTCAATGTCGGCGCAGGCTTAGAGTATGACCTCAGCGACAAGCTCTCCATCTTCGCCGAAGGCCGCTACCAGATTGTCAGCGACTTCGACCAGTGCGTCATCGCAGCCGGTCTCTCCTACAAATTCTAATCTGACAATCTAAACGAGAATAACTTTTATACAGGCGTCTGCGCGTTAACACGCAGACGCCCTTTTGTTTTTCGGCCCATCCGACATCCGTGACGACGCCATCTCGCGGGCGGGAGTATCGTCCGCAAGAGCCCTTCCGGTCGCTTCATTTGCATTTATCCGTTTTTTTTGCTACCTTTGCCATTGCAAAGATGCCGACGACAGACAGACAAAAGAGTCGCGGACATACCGACTGAGAAACGACAATGAAACATTCAGAAACCACAACGGGACTCGCGAGAATCATAATGACAGTGACGATGGCGCTCTTATGCGGCCTCGCCGTCGCACAACAGCGCCCCCGACAGACCACGGCGCAGCGCATGGCGGCCGCCGGCTATGTCGACATACACGACGTCGACCCGTCCATCAAGGTGAGCCTGATGTACGCACGGGCTGACAACTTCACAGGCCGAGTGCTCTACGGAGACCTCCGCGAAGCCTATCTCCACCCGCTCGCGGCCGCGGCACTCAAGAAAGCACAGGCCCGACTCAAGGAGTTGCGCCCGGACCTTTGCCTGAAGGTGTATGACGCGGCACGGCCGATGGCCATCCAGCAGAAGATGTGGGATGCGGTGAAGAACACCGGCCACAGCTTCTACGTGAGCAACCCGAAAAACGGCGGCGGCCTCCACAACTACGGACTGGCTGTCGACCTGACCCTTTGCCGCGCCGACGGCGACACCATTCCGATGGGAACGAAGATAGACAACATGACCGCCGTGTCGCACATCGACCGCGAGGAGGAGTTGGTCGCTCAAGGCAAGATGAGCCGCGAGGCGCTCGCCAACCGACATCTGCTGCGACAGGTGATGAAATATGCCGGCTGGAAACCGCTGCGCACGGAGTGGTGGCACTTCAACCTGCGCTCGCGGGCCGAGGCAAAGAAAAACTTCAAGGTCATCAGATAACATCTAACATCTAACATTTTCCATCTAACACATCTGACATCCCCTTGACTACCGACGAGTTTATCTCCCTACACGCCGACGACGACGTGCGCCGGCTCGCCCTGAAGGCACGCCCGACGGACGACATCGACATGCCATACGCCCTCGACCAGATAGCGGGGCGGCAGACGGCACGCCGCAAACTGCCGTCATGGGCCGCCACCGACGGCATCATCTATCCTCCGCACCTGTCTCTGGAACAGTGCTCGGGCGAAGCGGCGGCACGCTACAAGGCCTCCGTGGCCGCCCGCCTGGGACGCGGCGGTCTGCTCGTGGACATCACGGGAGGCTTCGGCGTCGACTTCTCCTACATGGCCCGGGAGTTTGACCGCGCCGTATATGTGGAACGTCAGGAGCACCTGTGCCGCATCGCGGAGGCCAATTTCCGCCGGCTCGGGCTGGCGCAGGCCGTGACCGTATGCGGCGACGGACCGCAACACGTCGCCGCGATGGACGGCCGGGCGACGCTGATATATGCGGACCCGGCACGACGTGACGGCCACGGAGGCCGGACATTTGCCATCAGCGACTGCACGCCGGACATCATCCCCATCGTCAGCATGCTCCTCGACCACTCCCGCCACGTCATGCTCAAGCTGTCGCCGATGCTCGACTGGCGCAAGGCGGTGGACGACATCCGCCGGACCGGTGAGACGGTGAGCGAAGTCCACATCGTGGCGACAGCCGGAGAGTGCAAGGAGTTGCTGCTGGTCATCAGCCGCGGAACGGCCGACAGGCTGCGGATGTATTGCGTCAACGACGACACCGTCGTCGACTATGACATCTCCTCCGCCACTGACAGCTGTCCGACGGCCGCGGACGGCGATATCGTCCCGCCATGCTTTGTCTATGAACCCAACGCCGCCGTGATGAAGGCGGGATGTTTCGGTCTCGTCGCCACCCGCTACGGGATGCGCCAGATCAGCCGCGACAGCCATCTGTTTGTCTCCCGCGACCTTGTCGGCGACTTCCCCGGCCGGCGCTTTGAGGTCACGGCGGTGACGTCGATGAACAAGCGGGAGCTCCGTCAGACGCTCGGCGGGCTGACCAAGGCCAACATCACGGTCCGCAACTTTCCCATGACCACAGACACGCTGCGCCGACGGCTGAAGCTCTCCGACGGCGGCGACATCTATATCATGGCCACCACGACGGCCGCCGGCGACCACATCCTCCTCGTCTGCAACAAAGCGTAAGGTTGTTGCAAAATCCCCGTAATCCGCTTGCCCATGAACGGCGTAGCGCATGACGCCGGTCATGCCTCCGCGAACTTCCGTATGCGCGTATGCGCCCTCTTTGTGACTTTGCGGCCTTTGCGTTGAAATATGTGATTGATTATGTGGCAAAGAGGCGGTCGCGACGGGTCGCACCCTTACCCTTTACGCTTCCGGCGCGTTTCTCCTGATGTCGGACGAACCATAAAAAAATGCCGGCCTTTCCTCACGGGAAAACCGGCACACATAAAAAATAAATTATATTGGTTAATTACTGCCGGCCTTTCCTCACGGAAAAAACCGACACACATAAAAAATAAATTATATCGTTTAATCTTATCTTCAGTAAGTTCTGTACCTTATTCGGCAACCATCTCTGTCACCGTCTCCTCGATGGTCTCGGTAACAGTCTTCTCGGCCTGGCCCTTTACGATGACGCAACGGTTCTTGTCGTTGTCCTCGAAAGGCTGGACGGTGTCACCCTTGCTGTCGGTGACGATGCGTGAAGCGTCTGCCCCGTAGTTCTTGACCAAAGCCTCCTTGTACTTGTCTGCACGCTGCTTTGCGTACTTGACGTTGAGTTTGGGATTGCCCGTGCCCTTGTCAGCATAGCCGACAACAGACACCGTGGCTGTCGGATAGGACTTCAGGAAGTCTGCCACGCGCTGCATCTGATCCTTCTCGCCTTCGGCGTCGGCTTCGCGCAACTTGTAGAAGCGCACCTCGTTCAACTCTACGGGCACCTTCTTCTCCACCGTACGCTTGGCCACACGTGTCACGGGTTTCGGCGTGGGCTTCGGAGCGACGGGCTCGACCACGGGTGCGGGCTTCGGAGCGGGCTTGCGGTACTTGTGACCGAAGCGGTAGCTCAGACCGATCGATGCGGTGAGCATCCAGTCGTCGGTGTTGTTATACTTGGAGTTGAAACGGTCATCCAGACTGTTGGCTGCCACTTCCAGCGCTACGCCGAAAGGCTTGGTCACGTTGGTCTCCAGACGAAGGCCGGCGCGGATGTTGTGGCTCAGGCGGTTGCCGTCCCAGACGAGGGGCATGTTGAGGTTATGGTTGGCGGCTGCCATCTTGTTGGCATCGTCGTTGCTCCAGGCGTTGGTCAGACCGATACCGCCGACGAATATCACGTTGAGGAAATGAGATCCGTTGCCTTTATTGCAGACGAGGTTCGTCAGGTTGAGGAGCAGGTCCGCATTGGTCGTGATATAGTTGTACTTGTAGTATCCCACATTGTCAAATCCGCTTTTCGACTCCCATCCACTCACGTGGAGACGCGCGCCGACCACGGGCGTGAAATAGTGGCCGAAAGAGATTGCGCCCATCGGCGTAATCAATTTGTCCATCTTGGCATCGGTCAGCGTGATCTGTCCGCCACCTTGCACTTCCAGGTAGCTATATGACTTCAGCTTCCCCTTGTCGCTCTCCTGTGCACTCACTACACCGGAAGTCAGCAGGCATATTGCTGCTGCAAACATTGTCTTTCTGTACATTTGTTTTTAAGTTTATTAAGTGTTCATTAACGTCTCGAGGGCAAAAGTATAGAGTATTATTGAAAAAACCAAATTTTACGACGTTTTTTTTACCGGCATCATTTGGTTCATCCGGCATTTGGAGTGATATGGCTCACTTGATAAATACGTACTCATACGGTATTTGGCATGATATGTCAATTAATACCAACATAACAAGCTAATTTGGAAGTCTTTAAGTGTGGTAATCGCTGTCTCCTCCCTTTGAAGGAGAGGATAGGGGTGGTTAAACAATAACTTACTGTAATCATTGCTTTGAATAACGGTGATTGACCAACCACCCCTAACCTCTCCTTCAAAAGAAGGGGACTGCGATTACCACACTTAAAGACTTCCCGAAGAGGTTGGCGTGTAGATGCGGACTGAGATAAAGATGTGCAGTCCATCGCTCCCGATGCCGGATGGACATTTGGAGTGTCATAATAATATCAAAAAATTAACATTTCGAATTTCCGGAGTTTTAGCGAAAATGAGCAAATATCCTGACATTTCAGCTCCGTTTCCACCCTCCGCCCGACCCTCTTCCAAGTAACGGGGCCCTTACGGGGTCGCAACGGGCATGCCGTTGTCTTCCAACGAGCACGCCGTCGTCATGCAACGGCGGCCCCGTTGCAACGTCGCGGGGCCCTTACGGCAAACCGCAAAAATCGCCGTCAAAAAGTCACGAAACGCAAGTCGCTCAGAGACAACGACTTAACAGAATTGTTCAAAAATCGAAAATTTCGGCCCGAAATACTGAAAATTCCGAATCACGAGGATTTTGCGAACGCTTTGTCAGGATAATTCCGAGTTTTTAACACTTCATCCTCATGTCACATGACGGCCCGTCCGGAAACCTTTACGCGGAGTAATCTCTGCGAGGGCGCTGCACGTCAACCTTACAGTCTCGCCTTAATATGAATTGTCGCCATCATTGTAGGGCCGACATTTTCGTCGGTCGTTGAACGATATTCGAAAATAATGTTTATCTTTGCAAGTAATTTGATATCACAGATCGTTATTTATGAATAACAGGTTGCTTCTCGTCAGTCTGCTCCTCATCGGTCTCAGCGTCATCACACTGCCATGCCACTGTATGGCATACACCCGATGACCCCGGCTGCAGGAGAAAAAGCAAGACAGCATCTTAATAACAAACAAACCGGACCGAAATGTCACCAATAGAGATAAGAAAAGTAGAAAACAAGAAGGGCCTCGAGACCTTCATACAGTTCCATTATGACCTTTACCGCGGCGACGCATACGACGTGCCGAACCTCCATAGCGACGAGGTCAACACACTGAGCAAGGACAAGAACGCAGCCTTCGACTTCTGCGAAGCCGAATATTTCATGGCCTTCCGCGACGGACGCATCGTCGGCCGCGTGGCCGCCATCATCAACCGGAAAGCCAACGAGCGATGGGGACGCAAGAGCGTGCGCTTCGGATGGATAGACTTTATCGACGACATCGAGGTGTCGACATCCCTGCTACGGGCCGTCGAAGACTGGGGACGGGAACGGGGTATGGCCGAAATCGTCGGGCCGTTGGGATTCACGGACATGGACCCCGAGGGCATGCTCATCAAGGGATTCGACCAGCTCGGCACACAGGCCACACTCTACAACTATCCCTACTACCCCGAACACATGGAGCGCATGGAGGGATGGCGCAAGGACAACGACTATGTGGAATACAAGCTCTACGTCCCCGACGCCATACCGGACAAGTACCGCAAGATAGCCGAAATGATCATGAAGCGCTACAACCTCCACGTGAAGAAGCTCAAGAGGAAAGACGTCTTCGAAGGCGGCTACGGACAGAAGATATTTGAAGTCATCAACGAGACATTCGGACATCTCTACGGCTACTCACAGCTCAGCCAACGGCAGATAGACCAGTATGTCAAAATGTATCTGCCGATGGCCGACCTCAACCTCGTCACACTCATCGAAGACCGCAACGCCGACAACAAAGTGGTCGGTGTCGGCATATCCATCCCCTCTCTCTCCCACGCCCTGCAACGCTGCCGCAACGGACGCCTGCTGCCGTTCGGATGGTGGCACGTGCTGAGAGCGCTGAAATTCCACAAGACCGACGTCGTCGATCTGCTCCTCGTCGGCATCCTGCCCGAATACAGGGCCAAAGGAGCCAACGCCCTGCTCTTCTACGACCTCATCCCGTGGTATCAGAAGTACGGCTTCAAGTGGGGCGAGACACATGTCGAGATGGAGACCAACGACAAGGTACAGAGCCAATGGCAGTATCTCGAACGCGAGTGCCACAAGCGCAGGAGGTGCTACGTGAAGGATATATAAGGGGGCCCCACCCCGACCCTCCCCAAGGGGAGGGTGCCTACGAGGTGAAATATATTCCTCACAATAGTAATGCTATATAGCTATATAACAAGATATAAACTTAATAAATACCCCATAGGTCTTTCCCTATAAAAGAGAACCGCAACTCACTCCCCCCCCCCTTAGGGGAGTCGGAGGGGGCCATTCCATAGTTCTCTCCCCTTGGGGGAGCCGGAGGGGGCCGAAATATGACTGACGAACTACAACCCATCGTCGAATACACCGACGACAACATCCGGCACCTGTCGGACATGGAGCACGTGCGCACCCGTCCCGGCATGTACATCGGCCGTCTGGGCGACGGACAGCTGCCCGAAGACGGCATATACGTATTGTTGAAGGAAGTGACGGACAACTCCATCGACGAATTCAAGATGAACGCCGGCAACCGCATCGAGATTGACATCAAGGACAACCTCCGTGTCTCCGTGCGCGACTACGGCCGCGGCATCCCTCAGGGCAAACTGATAGAAGCCGTGAGCGTGCTCAACACGGGAGGAAAATATGACTCAAAGGCCTTCAAGAAGAGCGTCGGACTCAACGGCGTGGGTGTCAAGGCCGTCAACGCGCTCAGCTCCCACTTCGAAGTGGCCTCGTTCCGCGACGGCAAGGTGAGACGTGCCGTCTTCGAACGGGGTGTGCTCAAGAGCGACGTGACCGAAGACACCGACGACGAGAACGGCACATATATATACTTTGAGCCCGACGACACGCTCTTCCTCAACTACTCGTTCCACAACGACATCGTCGAGACCATGCTCCGCAACTACACATATCTCAACACGGGGCTTGTCATCATGTACAACGGCCGGCGCATCATCAGCCGCCACGGACTCAAGGACCTGCTCAACGACACGATGACCAACGACGGCATCTACCCCATCATCCACCTCAAGGGCGAAGACATAGAGATAGCTTTCACACACACGGGACAGTATGGTGAGGAATACCACTCGTTCGTCAACGGACAGCACACCACGCAGGGCGGTACCCATCAGAGCGCTTTCAAGGAGCACATAGCCAAGACGATAAAGGAATTCTACGGCAAGAACCTCGAATACACGGACATCCGCAACGGACTCGTGGGCGCCATCGCACTCAACGTCGAGGAGCCGATGTTCGAGAGCCAGACCAAGATCAAGCTCGGATCACTCACAATGGAGCCGGGTGGCGGCGTGAGCGTCAACAAATATGTCGGCGACTTCATCAAGAACGAGGTGGACAACTATCTCCACAAGCACGCCGACGTGGCCGAAGTGATGCTCCAGAAGATACAGGAGAGCGAGAAAGAGCGCAAAGCGATGGCCGGCGTGACCAAACTGGCACGCGAACGAGCCAAGAAAGCCAATCTCCACAACCGCAAGCTGCGCGACTGCCGCATACACTTCAGCGATGTCAAAAACGACCGGAAGGAGGAGAGCTCGATATTCATCACCGAGGGAGACTCGGCCAGCGGAAGCATCACCAAGAGCCGCGACGTCAACACGCAGGCCGTATTCTCGTTGCGCGGAAAACCGCTCAACTCCTTCGGACTGACCAAAAAGGTGGTCTACGAGAACGAGGAGTTCAATCTCCTCCAGGCCGCACTCGACATCGAGGAAGGCCTCGACACGCTCCGCTACAACAAAGTCATCGTCGCGACGGATGCCGATGTCGACGGCATGCACATCCGTCTGCTCATCATCACGTTCTTCCTGCAGTTCTTCCCCGACCTCATCAAGAAGGGCCACGTCTATGTCCTGCAGACACCACTGTTCCGCGTACGCAACCGCCGCACGAAGATAAAGAACAAACAAGTGCTCGCCGAGGCCGCCGCAAAGCCGGAGCAGAAGAAGAGTGACTTCATCACACGCTATTGTTACAGCGAGGAGGAGCGCGTCAATGCCATCGAAGCGCTTGGCCCCGACCCGGAGATAACACGATTTAAGGGTCTCGGTGAGATTTCACCGGAGGAATTTGTCAACTTCATCGGCCCCGATATGCGCCTCGAGCAGGTGACGCTCCACAAGACCGACCAGGTGCAGAAGCTCCTCGCCTACTACATGGGAAAGAACACACCGGAGCGCCAGAACTTCATCATCGACAACCTCGTGGTCGAAGAAGACCGCCCGGAAGAAGAAGAGGAATTCTTTTAAGGGTTCACACGTGAGTTCTTTATTCAGAAGTTAAGGAGTTAAATGGAGTTATCGCGGATGTTGCGAAACTCCATTTAACTCCTTAACGGAACGTAGCAACCCCCTTTTCTTTAAAGCCTCCTCCGGAAGAAAAGCATCCCTCCCACGGCAGCCAGCGTGACACCCACCGCGTTGGCCGCAAGGTCAAACCAGTCGCCGCTGCGACGCCCGTCGGTGCAATACTCCTGAAGCAGTTCGATTATGCCGCTCATCACGAGAGGGGCCAGCCACGCAAACAAGAAGAGACGCCTACGGCCGGCAACACGGTGACGACGGAAGTATTCGCCCCAGATGACGGCACAGGTGCCGCCGTACATCACGATGTGCGTCCACTTGTCAATGAAGGCCACATTGTCCAGTTCCGTCTTGGGAGGAGTGAAGAACGACAGATACCAGACAACACAGATGAGCAGCGACGAAAGCGGGTAGTTTCTTACTGTTTGATACAAATATTTCATATTAGCTTCCTATTTAGGCGCAAAAGTAAGAATTATTTTATACTTTTGCAACTGATTCTACCACAAATTAAAATAACCGACATATTACGGAGATATCACAATGGAACATTCTGAAAGAGCAAGTTTCGGCAGCAAGATAGGCATTGTCCTCGCAACAGCAGGCTCGGCAGTCGGCCTTGGCAACGTCTGGCGCTTCCCATATATGACAGGAGAAAACGGCGGAGCCGCATTCATATTCCTCTATGTTGCCTGCGTGCTGCTGCTCGGCATACCGTGCATGGTGAGCGAGTTTATCATCGGCCGCCACGCCCAGGCCAACACAGCCCGCGCCTACGGACTCATGGGCGGCGGCAACAGTTGGAAGGCCGTGGGCTATCTCGGCGTGCTGACGGGCTTCCTCATCACGGGCTACTATGCCGTCGTCTCGGGCTGGTGTCTGCAATACATCTGCGCCTCGCTCTTAGGACACCTCAACGGCGACCCGGACTACATCCGCAGCTACTTCGCCGACTTCTCACAGAGTCCCGTCAAACCCATTCTCTGGACCGTAGCCTTTCTCGTCATCACCCATACGGTCATCATCCGCGGTGTCCGTCGTGGCATCGAACGGGCGTCGAAGATGATGATGCCGACGCTCTTTATCCTGTTGCTCATCATCGTCGGCGCATCATGCATGCTGCCGGGAGCCGGTCGCGGCATCGAGTTCCTGTTTCGCCCGGACTTCAGCAGCGTCGACAGAGACGTCTTCCTCGGCGCTCTCGGCCAATCGTTCTATTCGCTCAGCATCGCTATGGGCTGCATCTGCACCTACGCATCCTACTTCAAGCGCAGCACCAATCTGTCGGCCGCAGCCATACAGATCAGCGTCATCGACTGCGTCGTGGCCATTCTGGCCGGCCTGATGATATTCCCCGCGGCCTTCTCCGTGGGCGTCAGTCCCGACAGCGGCCCGTCGCTCATCTTCATCACGCTGCCCAACGTCTTCCGCGAAGCGTTCGCGGCAATGCCGTTGGTGGGCTATGTGATATCCCTCCTGTTCTACGCCCTGCTCTCGCTCGCGGCCCTGACGTCACTCATCTCGCTGCATGAGGTCAGCACGGCGTTCCTCCACGAGGAGCGGAAGATGTCGCGCCGCTCGGCAGCATGGACAGTGACGCTGACCTGTTCGGTGATCGGTGCGCTGTGCTCACTGTCACTCGGCGGTTCGGACGGGCTGCAGATTTTCGGCCGTCCGCTGTTTGACGTGTTCGACTTCGTCACCGGCCAGATATTCCTGCCCGTCGGCGGTTTCCTCACCTGCCTCTTCATCGGCTGGGCCGTACCCAAAGACATCGTGCGGGACGAGTTCACCAACGGCGGCACACTGCGCGGCAGTCTCTTCGGACTCTATTTCCTCAGCGTGCGCTACGTCTGCCCCGTCTGCATACTCGCGATATTCCTCCACCAGATGGGCATCATCTGACACCACACAACCGACCCAACTACATTATTACATATAGGACATGACACAATCGGACAGAGGCAGTTTCGGCACAAAGATAGGCGTGATACTCGCCACGGCAGGTTCGGCCGTAGGCTTGGGAAACATCTGGCGTTTCCCGTTCATGACGGGCCAGAACGGCGGTGCCGCCTTCATCGTGATCTACATCGGCTGCATCATGCTGCTCGGTCTGCCGGGCATGATCAGCGAATTTGTTGTCGGCCGCAATTCGCGGACCAACGCCGCCCGCGCCTACATGAACCTCTCCGGCCGGCGCCGCTGGGGTGCGATAGGCTATATGGGCATTGTCACGTCGACGATCATCCTCGGATTTTATGCCGTCGTAGCCGGATGGTGCCTCCAATACCTGTGGGCGTCACTCTCGGGAGAGCTCGGCGGCGACGCCGGATACGTCAGCCGCTATTTCGCCGACTTCTCCTCCCATCCCGTCAAACCCGTCCTCTGGGGTCTGGCGTTCATCCTCATGACCCATCTTGTCATCGTCCGCGGCGTCCGCAGCGGCATCGAGCGCGTCTCGAAGATGCTCATGCCTACGCTCTTTGTGCTGCTCCTGATACTCGTCGTAGCCTCGTGCATGCTGCCGGGAGCCGGTCGCGGCATCGAATTTCTGTTCCGTCCGGACTTCAGCCGTGTCGACAGCAATGTCTTTCTCGAAGCCCTCGGCCAGGCCTTCTTCTCCCTTTCGCTCGGCACGGCCTGTCTCTGCACCTACGCATCCTACTTCGGGCGCCGTACCAATCTCATGCGCTCGGCCTTCCAGATAGCCGCCGTCGACACCTTAGTGGCCATCCTCGCCGGCCTGATGATATTCCCCGCAGCCTTCTCCGTGGGCATCAGTCCCGACAGCGGCCTGTCCCTCATCTTCATCACCCTGCCCAACGTCTTCCGCGAGGCGTTCTCGGCTATGCCCGTGGTCGGCTACGTCATCTCCGTCTTGTTCTACGTGCTGCTCGCTTTGGCCGCCCTGACGTCGACCATATCCATGCACGAGATCGGCACGGCGTTCTTTCATGAAGAGTGCCACCTGCCCCGTCGCCGTGCGGCATGGATTGTGACGGGCGTGACAGGCGCCATCTGCGTGATCTGTTCGCTGTCCGTCGGCGCACTGCCATCCCTCCGCGTGGCCGGCATGTCGTTCATGGACGCCTGCGATGCGCTCACCGCACAGCTGCTCATGCCCGTCGGCGCGTTTCTCACTTGCCTTTACGTGGGATGGTTTGCGCCCCACAAGACCGTGCGCCAGGAACTGACCAACGACGGCACACTGCGCAACCGGTTCTTCCATACCTACCTCTTCGTCGTCAAATACGTCTGTCCCGTGTGCATCACGATGATATTCCTGCATCAGCTCGGGATAATATAGGCATGACCGCAACGACAATACTATGAGCCGACTTTACTACCGAAAGACTGACCGCAAAGCCATCCTGACACTTCTGAGCGTCATCGCGGCCGTCCTTTCGCTGCTCCACGCTTTCGGGGATAAGTTCGGAAAACAAACCGGCATCACTCCCGCGGCCGACTCTTTGCAGGTCAGAACAGCCGGCGTTCATAGCGGCGATGCACGCGGCATGACCGACGGAACGCGGAACAACGACGCGAAAGGACCTTATTATGCCGCCGAAAGCCGCCACACAGAACTTTTCTTTTTTGACCCCAACACGGCCGACAGCACGGCGTTGCTCCGCCTCGGACTGCAACCGTGGCAGGTGAGGAGCATCTACAAGTATCGCAGCCGCGGCGGAATATATCGTCGTCCGGGCGATTTCGCACGCCTCTACGGCCTCACCGCCGGCCAATACAACCGTCTGCGACCCTACATCCGCATCTCCCCGGACTTCCTTCCCGCATCACTCCTTCCGGAAGCGGCATACGAGAAGCCTGACACAGTGTCGCGACCGAAGAAACTCGCAGCGGGAGAACACATCGCGCTGGACACGGCCGACAGCACAACGCTGCTCCAAGTGCCGGGCATCGGCCGTTACTTCGCGCGGTGCATCGTGGGCTACGGCAAGCGGTTGGGCGGCTACGTGAGCGTCAATCAGCTCGATGAAATCGACGGTTTTCCGTCCGAAGCAAAACAATACTTCACCATCGGCGACCACACCCCACATCGGTTGGACATCAACAACCTTTCCGCCTCGGAGCTGCGTCGCCATCCCTACATCACCTTCCGCCAGGCGCAAGCCCTCACCGACTACCGCCGCATGCATGGACCGATACGCGATATGAACGCCCTGAAGACCCTGCCTGCTTTTACACCCGATAACATAGAGCGGCTGCGGCCTTACGTCAAGTTCTGAAGAAAGGCCGGAAGGATATATGATAACAGCCAAAGAGAACCAAACCGCTTACACGTCATGAACATACCACGCCCCTTCGCCCGTCCGTTTTACGTCATGCTGAAACCCGCCGGTTCCCGCTGCAACCTCTCATGCCGTTACTGCTACTATCTCGAGAAAGGCAAATATTACGCTCCGGAGGGCAAACATCACGATGAAATCGACGATTTTTGCATATCAGACGAACTTCTTGAGAACTTCACACGCCAGTACATCGAGGCTCAGACGACGGCAGAAGTGCTCTTCACGTGGCACGGCGGCGAACCGCTCCTGCGTCCCTTGGACTTCTACCGCCGAGCCTTGGCCCTGCAACGGCGTTATGCCGGCGGCCGGCGGGTCGACAACTGCATCCAGACCAACGGCACGCTGCTGACCGACGAGTGGTGCCGCTTTCTGCGGGACAACGGTTTCCTGGTCGGCATATCCATCGACGGACCGCGCCATTTCCACGAAGGCGGACGCGGACGGACGTTCGACGCCGTCATGCGGGGCATCGGACTGCTGGAGCGTCACGGTGTCAAATGGAACGCGATGGCCGTGGTCGACAGCCTCAACGTCGCCCACCCGATAGAGTTCTACCGTTTCTTCCGGTCCATCGGGTGCCGCTTTCTCCAGTTTACGCCCGTCGTCGAGCGTCGCGACCCCGCCACCGGCATGCTCATGGAGGGGTTGACCGAAGGCGGAGAGGTCACAAAATGGTCGGTTTCATCGGACCAGTGGGGCCGTTTCCTCTGCGAGATGTTCGACGAATGGGTGCGTCGCGACGTCGGCGAGATGTTCGTCCAGATCTTTGACGCGACACTCGCCTGCTGGGCGGGAGAGCCACCCGGCATCTGTTCCTTAGGCCCTGTGTGCGGCCATTCGGCAGCTATGGAACACAACGGCGATCTATACAGCTGCGACCACTTTGTCTTCCCCTCCCACCGTCTCGGCAATATCCGCGAGACGCCGCTCACGGAAATGATGTACGGACCGCAGCAGACAGCGTTCGGCAACGCCAAGCGGACCACGCTGCCGCAACAATGCCGCGAGTGCCGGTGGATGTTCACATGCCACGGCGAATGTCCCAAAAACCGCTTCATACGCGACTGCTACGGCAATCCGGGCCTCAACTACCTGTGCGACGGCTACCGCCGCTACTTCGCCCACGTCGCTCCAGCTATGGATTTCATGAAGGCGGAACTCGACGCGGGACGCGCTCCGGCGAACATCATGGGACGCTGATTATACAAGTAGGGTCGCGACCGCCTCCATGCCACATAACCAATCACCTGATTGCCATTCATATACGACAATCAATCATGTGACCGAGGCGGTCGCGACGGGTCGCGACCCTACCTGTGGGAACGACATCCGCGATAACAAGCCCCTTAACACCTAAAGAAAATTCTTGCTGTTCTGCCACTTTTCCACTACCTTTGCACAATAACATCAAAGAAAATAACAATTATGAAGAAAACTATCTGTGCGGCGGCATGCTGTCTGATGATGATGCCGGGCCACGCACAAAACAAGATTACGATAACGAAAGACAGTCCGCTGTTCAAACTCCAGATAGCCGAAATGGCCATCAACAACATGTATGTCGACAGCGTCGACGAGAAAAAGCTCGTCGAGGACGGCATCAGGGGCATGCTGGAAAAACTTGATCCCCACTCGGCCTACATGACTCCGAAGGAGGTCAAGGCCGCCGACGAACCGCTGTCAGGCGGCTTCGAAGGCATCGGGGTCCAGTTCAACATGATCGACGACACGCTCATGGTCATCCAGCCTGTGGTCAACGGCCCCTCGGAAAAGGTCGGAATCATCGCCGGCGACCGCATCGTGGCCGTCAACGACACGGCCATCGCCGGTGTGAAGATGTCGCGTGAGGACATCATGCGCCGTCTGCGCGGTCCGAAAGGGACAAAGGTCCGTCTGGGAGTGGTACGCAGCGGTATCACCGACACGCTCCGGTTTACCGTCACTCGCGACAAGATACCGGTCAAGACCGTCGACGCCGTCTACATGATACGCCCCGGAGTGGGCTACATCCGCATCGGCAGCTTCGGCGCGACGACCCACGAGGAGTTCATGGAAGGCATGAGACAGTTGCGCAAGAAGGGCATGCGGAGCCTCATGCTCGATCTTCAGGAGAATGGCGGCGGCTATCTGCAGGCGGCTGTCGAAGTGGCCAACGAGTTCCTCCAGGGCGGCGACATGATCGTCTATACCGACGGCCGCAAAGCCCCTAAAGCGGAATATCGGGCACGCGGCAATGGGTCGTTCACCGAGGGACGCGTCGTCGTGCTCGTGGACAGCTACACGGCGTCGGCCGCCGAGATCGTCACGGGAGCCATTCAGGACCACGACCGTGGCACGGTGGTCGGACGGCGCACGTTCGGCAAGGGACTCGTCCAGCGGCCGGTCGGTCTCCCCGACGGGTCGATGATACGCCTGACGGTCTCCCACTACTACACGCCGGCGGGCCGCTGCATACAGAAGCCCTACACCAAGGGTGGCAGCAAGGATTACGCGATGGACATGATGAACCGTCTGAAGAGCGGCGAACTGACCAATGCGGACAGCGTCCACTTCGCCGACTCGCTCAAGTATTACACCCTCCGCGAACATCGCACGGTCTACGGCGGCGGAGGTATCATGCCCGACCACTTTGTCCCGCTCGACACGACGCGCTACACCAAGTTCCACCGCCTGTTGGCGGCCAAGAGCGTCATCCTCAACGCCAACCTCCGATACATCGACGCCCACCGCAAGGAGCTGAAGAAGACGTACAAGTCGTTTGCCACTTTCAACGCCTCTTTTGAAATTCCGCAAAGCGTCATCGACGGCATACTGAAGGAGGGCGAACGCTTGGACATCAAGCCTAAGGACGATGACGAGCTCAACCGCACCCTGCCCCATCTGCGGCTGCAACTCAAAGCCCTCGTCGCCCGAGACCTTTGGGACATGAGCGAATATTTCGCCGTGATCAACGAGAGCAGCGACATTGTCAAAAAGGCACTTGAGGTGATCGAGGCCCCACTCTGACATCTACCACAGAGACTGCACTCGGCACACATCTTTAGCGCTATCGGACACAACGCAACAAGCCCTTAAAATGAGGATGTTATGATTGGTGTAGATTGAAAGAAAGATGTGTATAGAGAGTAGTTTGACGGAGACGGTCACACGATGTGTTAAACGATAGGATGCGAAAGAGGCATCTCCCATGGCAATCCCCGTAACGACAGATGTGCCGTTGCGGGGATTGTCTTTTGGAATTTTGTCGGATGATATATCTTTACAAAATCACATTCGTCCGGACTTCCGGTTTTGCTCATTTTCCGCCCCTCTTTCGCCCCGTAAGGGCCTCCCGGCCTACGTCCGGACAGCGGAGAATGACAGATTTTGCCGCCGTCGCCACCCCTGGAGGCTCTTACGGTGTTTCCGGAGCAGAGATTTTTCACGTTTTCCAACCCTGACTTTTTCTCGAAAAAGCACCCGTTTTTCTGCCGTAAGGCCCTCCCGAGGTCGCGACGGCGGCCTTGTCGTGTTGCAACGGGGCCGCCGTTGCAACGCAATAAGGGCCTTACGGCAACCCCGCGGGGCCCTTATTGCACGACCGCCGCAGCCCGATCGCTTACCAACGGATTTGCGGCTTCCTGTATATGCTTATGAATGAGCATGTTATAAAATATGTAAACAAATCATCACGGCGACCCCTGATTTTTGATACGCTCATGCTTGCGATATTTGGGAGCGCGGCGAAATAAATTTGGAAAGTACCTCTAAAAAACGGCGTTAAATTCAGAATTAATTTGACAAAGGATGTTTATTTTCAACGCAAAGATATATTTCAACGCAAAGACGCAAAGACACAAAGGGGCGCCGCCGCGCATACGGAAGGTCGCAAAGGCAAGACTGACGTCATGCGCTACGCCTTTCGTGTCTTTGCGTGCTTCCGTATGCGCGTCTGCGCCCCCCCCCTTGCGTCTTTGCGTTGAAATCCAAATACCGGATGAACCTAAAATAAAATCACCACGGTCGTTGCATTATCAGAATTATTACGTATATTTGCAGCGACTCTCATCAGTCCGACTGCCCGCAAAGCGGTAATCCCGTCCAGCGGCAGCAATACGACAACCCTCGCCGAGCCGGAAAGAAGACCACGGTCTGACAGACGGAGGAACACGGGTGGGAACGTAGAGTCGCTATATTTGGGAAAGCGTTTGCTTGACGCTTTGTTCTTGACCACTTGAAACTTCGCAACTTCCAAGAATAAAGTCAGAACATTGCAACGGTAGATGCTCATGGGATGTCTTATATAGATATTTCCCTTGATGTCACATACGTCATCTATGTGCCCGCGACGCTGCGGTTCGCATTTGACGGGTGTGGTGCATGGGGATTTGTTTATAGATACATCGGCGTGGGTTTCGCGTTGCTCGTTCTCTTTATTCGGGCAATGCGAAGGCCTCAAGTGGTGGACGGGTGACGGGCAGAATCTCACGCTTTTCTTATATCGTTAATGTAAGAAAAGAAACATCATCATGGTAAATATCGGGCAGTGTATAAAAGACGAACTGGAACGGCAGGAACGTTCCGTCAGCTGGTTGGCGCGCAAACTGAACTGTCACAGGTCGGTCGTCTACCGCATCTTCAACAAAAACAGCATAGATACGAATCTGCTGAAAAGCATATCCGAGATATTGGGTTATGACTTCTTCAAGGAATATTCCGACGATATGAACAAATAAAACAAGTCGCTCAGATGCGTCATTTGTGTCGCATTAGTGCGACACTTCGTGTTCGGCTTTTTCGCCGATAAGGATTAATTTTGCAATTGGAATATAAAACATTAATTAATTCTTTATAAAATTTTATTTATGAAAACATTCAAGTATTTTTCTATGATGCTGGCTATGCTGGTATGTAGTATTGGATTTGTTAGTTGTAGCAGTGATGATGATGACGACACGAACGCTTCTACCTCAAACTCCATTTATGGAACATGGGTAGAAGAAGGTGATGATTATGTTCTTGAATTCACACTCAACAACAATGGTAGTGGTAATTATAGACTTACAGAAGGTAAGAGAAGCGAGACCGGTCCTTTTGAATTTGGTTACGATAATGAGGAAAAAGTACTCACAATAGTTCCTGACGGTGCAGATACTTTTATCCTTGCCGGGGAGTGGAATGTCACAGTTACACCAACCATTTTGCGGATTCAAGGAGTATCCGATATAGATGGCCGTTCTTATACTTTTCAATTTAGACGCAAATAATAGAGAAGTGCAATAATATAACTCCTCATTTGACGGCCACAAGGCCGTTCTAAAAATAGAAATACTTTTCTTTTAATAACAAAGCGAAAAGATTATATTATGTATATTGCGGTACAATAATCCGCTCGTTTTGCCATAAATCAATCCCCGCAACGGCATATCTGCACGTTGCGGGGATTGTAGGTTACGGTGGGCATTGGTGGGGCACGGCGCAATGTCAGTGGTCATCATTTTCTTTATCCTGCAACCGGTTTGCAATCTGTTACAGCAAAAAGATGTGTTTTAACGCAACCGGAACCTCCCCTCCGGGTTCCTTTCTATAGGAAAACGCAGTTTTAGCCCCTCTATTTTATAGGAAAACGCAGTTTTTTAGCGCTTATTTTTATAGGAAAACGCAGTAAAAGCGAAAAAATCCGTATCTTTGCAGTGAGTTAAACGATTGACAGTCATGCTATACAGGAAGATTGCGAGAAAAATAGAAGACCATCTCAGGTCAGACTCAAAGAGAGTCCTTGTCATTGACGGTGCCCGGCAGATAGGTAAGTCATATATAATAAGGTGGGTCGGTAAGCAGTTGTTTCCCAACTACATCGAGATAAACATGGAGGAAGACAAACTCGGCGACCGCATCTTTGCAGAGGCGAAAACCGTCAAGGACTTCTATCTTGCCCTCAGCGTCATCGGTGGCGACAGGATGAAGGACAAGAGTTCGACGCTTGTTTTCATTGACGAAATCCAGGCATACGACCACCTGCTGACTCTCCTGAAATTCCTGCGGGCCGACGACAGGTTCACATATATCGCCAGCGGGTCGCAGCTCGGGGTTACGCTGAAGAACACCCCGTCCGTCCCAATCGGTAGCATCTCAATAGAGCACATGTATCCCTTAGACTTCGAAGAGTTCCTGATGGCCAACGGTGTCGGTGAAACGGCGATAGACTCCATGCGTGACTGTTTCATGAAGGAAAAACCTTTGACGGACAGCATGCACAACAAGATGATGGACTTCTTCAGAAAATATCTCCTCGTGGGAGGTCTGCCCGCCGTTGTCGACAGCTATCTGACGGAGCGGAACATTGTCGAAGTGAGAGACATTCAGGAGGAAATACACTCTCTTTATGGCGTGGATGCCTCCAGATATGAAGAGGAATCTAACCGTAAGCTGAAGATACGACGCATCTTCGACATGGTCCCGTCGAATCTGGAAAACAGAAAAAAGCGTGTCGTCATCAAGGACATAGAGAACAAGAGCTGGAAGAGGGCCGAAAACTACAACGATGAATTTGAATATCTCGTGTCATCCGGAACGACCCTCGAAGTGAAGGCTATCAGCAATCCGACCTATCCGCTCGTGAAAAACAGCGGCAAGAATCTGCTGAAACTCTATCTGAATGACGTCGGGATACTCTCCGGTATATTCTACAAGAACAACATCAAGGCCATTATGTCGGACGAATCGAGCGTCAATCTGGGCGCCGTCTACGAAACGGTAGTGGCCCAGGAGCTCCATGCCCACGGCTTCAGGCTCTACTACTACGACAACAAGAAGAACGGGGAGGTCGACTATCTGATTGACGACTCGGACAACCTGTCGGTAATACCACTTGAAGTGAAATCCGGCAAGGACTATACGGTGCATAGCGCGCTGGACAAGTTTCTTTCCATAGACGACTATGATGTCAAGCGGGCCTACGTCCTCTCGAACGAACAGAATGTCTTCAAGGAAAACGGCATAACCTACATACCTATATACTACGTAATGTTCTTTGAAAACATATCGCATGCCGTGGGGCAATGGTAGGTCGCAGCCGTTTCAGAAAGTGAGTTGCCTGTAATCAAATGATATAAACGCAATGGCCAAATCAGTGAAAAACAGAAAACGACAGAGATAGAACTGGCACGTGAGGCCGCAAAGGCCGGCCGTGTGATTGAATATTCCGGCAAGGAGGAACTTTTCAAAGATTTGGGATTGTGAAGAAACGCCATTTCGCAATCACCAACGTTTTTAAATGACAACTCCCCGCAACGGCACATCTGCACGTTGCGGGGAGTTGTTTTGTATATTCGGTTCTGAACGATGTCAGTGGTCATCATAATGTCCGTAGGCGGCTAAGCCGAGCACGATGATCTCATCGTCGTGCACCTCGTAGACAAGGCGGTGCTTCTTGGTTATGCTGCGCGACCACTGTCCGGCGCGGTTGCCTGTCAGACGGTGGGGATGGCCGGTGCCTGAGGTAGGATGCACTTTCAGTTCTTCTATGAACTTTTCCAGTTTCTTATAAGCAGAAGGTTCATCCTTCTGCAGAAGTCTCACGTCTTTGGTGGCATTAGCCGTGAATTTGATTCTGTACTCCATCACCCAATCCTTTCAAGAAATTCATCAAGTGTTTCACCGGGTAACATTTCATGTACCTTCCCCTCTCGTGCCTGCTGGAGCGACTCGTCTATCTTCGCGAAGTACTCCTCTTTGGTCATGAGGGTGTCGTCCTCCTTCTGCGCGGCCAGCTTCTTCAGGTACTTTGCCGCGCGCTTCATCAGACTCTCGTTCTCCGCAATCACACTGAGGCTGCGGTATATTTCGGCGTTCAGTTGCATTGTTGTCATCTTGATTCCTCCTGTTGTTTTATTGTTTATGCTGCAAATATAGCTATTTATTTTTAATAAGTCGGTCAACGGAACTGATAAAACGGTCCGTCCGACGTCCGGAGCGATTTTTCGGAGTGCGTCGTGGGCGCCGGACTACTGCTTCAGCCAGGCCTTCAGTTCGAGCATCAACTCGAAGTGGAAGGGGAAGCTCTGACGTATGCCCCATCCGTGGCCGCCGGTCGGGTAGACATGGAGGGACGCGGGGACATCGTGGCGGTAGCACTCCACATAGTAGTTGGTGCCGTTGGCGGGCAGGACGGCATGGTCGTCGTCGCTCAGTGCGATGAAGGCGCGCGGCGTGCTGCGTGTCACCTGCATGTCGGTGCTGTATTCGCGCTGTCGGCGTTTGGCTGCGCGCTCACCCAGCAGATTGTCGTGAGAGCCCTTGTGGGTGAAGGCCGGGTCCATCGTTATGACGGGGTAGAACAGTATTTGGAAGTCGGGTGCGGCGTCGTCCTTGGCGCGGGTGGCCACGACCGAGGCAAGATGGCCTCCGGCCGAAAAGCCCATGATGCCCACCTTGTCGCGGTCGATGTGCCATGCCCGGGCGTTGCGGCGCACGAGGCGCATCGCCTCTTCGGCGTCACCGACAGGCACGTCGGGGTTGCCGTGGGGCATGCGGTATTTCAGGACGATCACGGCGAGACCCTGTCCGTTGAGGAACGGAGCCCATCCGTGGCCTTCATGGTCTAAGGCGAGGTGCTCGTAAGCGCCGCCGGGACAGACGACCACGGCCTGGCCGGTGGCCAGTTTTTCTTCCGGGAGATAGACAAAGACGCGGGCCGTGTCCTGCGGATTGCTGCTTCTCACGGGAGCTCCGGAGGGCCAGAGGTCCAGCGTGAAGGCGTTTTGGGCGCGCAAGAGGGAGGGCGCGATGAGGCTTTGTGTGACGATGATAAAGATGAGAGATGCTAATGCTCTCCAGCGATTGGTTGTTTGCAAAATCTGTAAGGCCATGTAAATCTTATATTTTTGATTTGCAAATATACGAAATAAATTCCGGATATGACCTGATTTGCTCATGGGCTTTCGTTACGAGAGTTCAAAATGTCAGTGGCTGCGGCAGCGAAAGCACGGTGTGCCAGTATATGGCACGCTACAACTCCCGAAAAAAAAGCCCGCAACCCTTTGTTTTCTGCGCAAGTTGCTGTATCTTTGTCATTTTATTCATGATGTATCAACAATGGAACAACTGCTTCACTACGCATGGAAACACCGTCTCCTGCCCTCCGGCGGCCTGACGACGACCGACGGCAAGCCGGTCGAGGTGATCGATCCCGGACTGCACAACCATGACGCCGGACCGGACTTTTTTAATGCCAAGATACGCATCGACGGGACATTGTGGGTTGGCAATGTCGAGATACACGACCTGTCGTCCCACTGGCATGCGCACGGTCATGACCGTGACGGTGCTTACGAAAGCGTGGTGCTCCATGTGGTGGGTGGCGCCGACTGTGAAGTGGCGGACAGCAGCGGGCGCAGGATACCGCAGGTGGTGGTCGCCGTGCCGCAGCATGTCGCCGACAACTATCACGAGCTCATGACCGAAGACCGATTTCCGCCGTGCTACCGCATCGTGCCCTCGCTCAGCCGGATGACTGTCAGCGCGTGGATGGCTGCGCTGCAGACCGAGCGCCTCGAGCGCAAGACGGCTGACATAAGCCGCAGGGCGGACATGAGGAACGGATCGTGGGAGGAAGCGTGCTTCATAACGCTGGCCCGCAACTACGGCTTCGGCATCAACGGTGATGCCTTTGAGGAGTGGGCCGCTCATGTGCCGCTGTCTGCCGTGGGTCATCACAGGGACGACCTATTCCAGATAGAGGCCATATTCATGGGCCAGGCGGGACTGCTTGACGAGGCTTCCATACCCGAGAGATACCGTGAGGAGGCCATGCAGGATGGCTATTTCCGCCGCCTCGGCGACGAATACCGCTATCTGGCGCACAAGTTCTCGCTCACACCGATGGACTGGCGGCGCTGGCGTTTTATGCGCCTGAGACCGCAAAACTTTCCTCATATCCGCATCTCGCAGTTGGCCCGGCTCTACCATGGATGCCGCATGGGATTGGCCGCGCTGACCGAGTGCGGCACGGTCGAGGCGGTGCGCAGTCTGCTCGACACCCGTGTCACGACCTACTGGGAGACCCACTACACATTCGGTTCAGAGAGCACGCGCCACAGCAAGCGTCTCTCGGCTGCTTCACTCGACTTGCTGGTCATCAACACTGCCGTACCGATGCTGTTCGCCTACGGCCGCCACACGTCGCGGGAGGAGCTTTGCGAGCGTGCTGTCGACCTGCTGGAGGGACTCCGTCCGGAGAACAACCGTGTCATCCGTATGTGGCGGGAGTGCGGGCTGGAGGTGCGCTCGGCGGGTGACAGCCAAGCGTTGCTGCAGCTGAAAAACGAGTATTGCGACCGGCGGGACTGTCTCCGCTGCCGGATAGGATATGAATATCTGAAGGGCCGGAAGGGAGGGACCATGTAAGATAGATGTCAGATGTTAGATGTCAGATGTTAAATGTCAGATGTTAGATGTCAGATGTTAGAGCTTTCGCCTTTCATCCCGTAGGCACCCTCCCCTTGGGGAGGGCCGGGGTGGGGCCGACAGCCTCTTATAATTAATGTAACATAAAGATCGATATGACGATGGACTATATATTTGAAGCGAAGATGATGGTGCGCGACTACGAGTGCGACATCGAGGGCATAGTGAACAACGCCAACTATCTACACTACGCGGAACACACGCGCCACCTCTTTCTGAAAGAGCGCGGACTGAGTTTCGCCGATATGCACCGACGCGGCACCGACGCCGTCGTGGCACGTATGAACCTGCAGTTTAAGACACCGCTGAGATGCGACGACGAGTTCATCTCGCGATTGGCTGTCGTCAAGGAAGGCCTGCGGTATGTCTTTCATCAGGCCATATTCCGTGCGTCCGATGACAGATTGTGCTTCCGCGCCGTGACAGACATTGTCTGTCTGGTCAACGGACGGTTGGCGTCAAGTCCTGAATATGACGCGGCGTTGTTGGGGTGATGGTTTTTTTGAGGATGTAGAAAGTCTTTAATGACCTTAATGACTTTAAAGACTTTAACGACCTTAAAGTCCTTAAAGACTCCCTCCTCAAAAGAAGAAACAAAAGAGCACAATGGAATCATTATACGCAATGGCGCTGACGCGCATAAGCAATTTCAACTTTCAGACGGCTCTGGCTCTCTATCGCGAGCTGGGCAGCGCGACTGCCGTCTATGAGCACAGAGCGGACGTCGGCGACGTCGTGGACGGCTGTACGCCGCGTCTCATAGCTGCGCTGCGCGACTGGGACGAACCGTTGAGGCGGGCCGAGACAGAGGCGGAGTTCATGCGGAAGCATGGCATCGTGGCGCTCACACCCGCCGATGAGGCTTATCCGCAGCGGCTCAAAGAGTGTCCCGACGCACCGCTTGTCGTCTACTACAAGGGTACGGAGTGTCTCAATCGGCGTCGTGTGGTCAGCATCGTCGGTACGCGCCACTGCACGGCCTACGGACAGGATCTCATCCGTAACTTCACGACCAGTCTGCGGGCGCTTTGTCCCGAAGTGACCGTGGTCAGCGGATTGGCATACGGCGTGGATATCTGCGCCCATCGCGAGACGCTGAAGTGCGGATATGACACGGTGGGAGTGTTGGCTCACGGTTTGGACACGATCTATCCGTCGGGTCATCGTGCCACGGCGGTGGACATGCTCAGTCACGGCGGCCTGATGACGGAATTTATGTCCGGCACCAACGCCGACAAGGTCAATTTCGTCCGCCGCAACCGCATCATAGCCGGACTCTCCGATGCCACTGTCGTCGTTGAGTCGGCGGCAAAGGGCGGCAGTCTCATCACGGCCGCCATCGCCCGCAGCTACGACCGTGACGTGTTCACTTTTCCGGGAGCCGTCGGTGCCCCTTATTCCGAGGGATGCAACAATCTCATCCGTGACAATGGCGCGGCGCTGATCACATCGGCTGCCGATTTTGCCACCGCGATGGGATGGACGGACGACGCCGTGCTGGCCAAGGTAAAGACGACGGGTATCGAACGGCAGATTTTTCCGCCGCTCGACAATGACGAACAGGCTGTCGTCGACCTGTTGCGTAAGACCAATGACCTCCAGATCAACATCATAACCGTCAAGACCGGGCTGCCGATAAGCCGCGTGACGGCCCTCCTCTTTCAGTTGGAGATGAAAGGAGTCGTCAGACCGCAGGCAGGCGGGATGTATCATCTGATAACGATTTAGACAAAAGACATTTATTGGAAATACACATTCTATTGAACAAAACGAACGAAATATGAAGATAGGAAACATAGAGTTCGGCTCCCGTCCGCTCTTTCTCGCACCGATGGAAGACGTGACCGACATCGGTTTCCGCATGTTGTGCAAGCGCTTCGGGGCGGCGATGGTCTACACGGAGTTTGTCAGTGCGGAGGCTTTGGTGCGCTCCGTGCAGTCGACGGTCGGCAAACTGACCATAAGCGACGAGGAACGGCCGGTCGGAATACAAATCTATGGCCGTGATGTGGATGCGATGGTTGAGGCGGCACGCATCGTCGAGCAGGCCGGTCCGGATCTGATAGACCTCAATTTCGGTTGTCCGGTGAAGAAGGTGGCGGGCAAGGGCGCGGGTGCGGGCATGCTTCAGAATATCCCGCTCATGCTCGACATAACACGTCGTGTCGTCGATGCCGTCCGTCTGCCTGTCACGGTGAAGACCCGACTGGGCTGGGACAGCAGCAATCTCGTCATCACCGATCTGGCCGAACAGTTGCAGGACTGCGGTATCGCGGCCCTGACCATCCACGGCCGCACACGTGCCCAAATGTACACGGGACAGGCCGACTGGTCGCTCATCGGCGAGGTGAAACGCAATCCGCGCATCAGGATTCCCATCATAGGCAACGGCGACATCACTTCTGTTGCTGAAGCGCATCAGGCTTTCGACCGCTACGGCGTCGACGCGGTGATGATCGGCCGCGCGACGTTCGGCCGGCCGTGGATATTCGGGGAAGCAGTTTCGAGGAGTGAGGAGTGTGGAGTGAGGAGGGATAATGGCGTGTCAAGCATTTCTCCCTCCTCCCTCCACACATCTCCCTCCTCCCTCCACACTCCTCCCTCCTCGGAATATAAATTCCCTCAGACTTTATCCGACAAGATTGACGTCCTCTTGGAGATGCTCCGCATCAACGTCGAGCGCATTGACGAATATCGCGGCATCCTCCACACGCGCCGTCATCTGGCCGCCACGCCAATCTTCAAGGGCATCCCGGACTTCCGCCAGACGCGCATTGCGATGCTGCGGGCCGAGACGGTGGCCGAACTGACAGCCATTCTGGAGGACGTCCGCACCCGGCTCACGAGTTTAAATGAAGAGTGAAAAACGAAGAGTGAAGAATCCAATACTCTTATTCTGCATTTGGATTCTTCACTCTTCGTTTTTCACTCTTCATTTTTCATTTTAAATTCTCGTCGAGAAAACGGCGCATGGCGTGTCGTATGGAGCGCAGGCCGAACTGCTCCGTGTGTATGTCCTCGACGGGCAGCCAGAAACATTCGGAGGCATCGTCGGCGGCCACCGGTTGGCTGCCTTCCGCCACACGACAGGCGAAGAACATGTCGAGTGTATGGATTTCCATACCGGAGTACATGTAGATGTTCGGCAGACTGAACAGGTATTCGGTCGCCACGGTCTTCAGGCCGGTCTCTTCCAACACCTCGCGGGCTATGCCCTCTTCAGCTGTCTCGTCGTTGTCGACAAATCCTCCGGGCAGGTCGAGCATGCCCTTGGCCGGCTCTTTGCCACGTCGTTCGACGAGCAGTTCGCCGCGTTCGTTGAGGATAAATGCCGCCGTGGCCGCACTCGGGTTCTGATAGTAGACGAAGCCGCAATTATCACACTTCTTGCTTTTCTCGTTGTTCACGTCAAAGTGCTTGCTGCCGCACTTTGGACAATACTTGAATTTCTCTAACGGATGAATATCCATACGCTTGTTTATGTTAGATGTTAGGTGTCAGATGTTATGTTTCAGTCGGCCTTTTTCATTCTGATGTTGAGCTGAAACAGGGCCGGCAGCAGTATCAGCAGCGAACAACCGACAGCCATCAGCGTCCGCAGCGTGTCACCGCCGAAGAGCGTCGACAGCGGTGCGTCGGGGTCAGGCATTACGTTGTACATGATGTATGCGACGGTGTTGTTCACCCAATGATAGGCCACTCCGGGGACGATACTGCCGGTCCGCATGTACATCCATCCCAACAGCAGGCCGACGAGCAGTGCGTGGGGCAGCTGGGCGGGATTGGTGTGGATGGCGGCAAACAGCACGGCCGACACGGCGATGGCCGCCCACGGCCGCGACATCGTCGAGAGCAGTGAGCGGAGTATGGCTCCGCGGAACACCATTTCCTCGACAATCGGAGCCAATAGGCCCACGGCGACGTAGCCCCAGCGTTCGCGCAGGATCATGTCCAGCTGTCCTTCGGCCCAGTTGGGCAACTCCGGCAACACTTCCTGAAGCCATGCCGACGGAATGATGGCACCGGCGGCGGCCACCGACGACCAAAACAAGACTCCCCATTGGCGCGAGCGTACATAGTCACGCGACAGTGTGGACCAACGGGCGAGGACAAACACCACGGCGGCGATGACGCTGCTTGCGACCGATGACGCGATGAGCATCATCGGCGTTATGTCGGGCGTTCCGGCGATGTATGGCCACAAAACTCTCACTAAGGCCGCGCATCCGATTTGTATGGCGGCGAAGACCAGCAGATATATTAAAGCATTTTTCATATTCTTAAAGGCCCGGCCCCCTCCGGCTCCCCCAAGGGGGAGAGACCTGCGGCTTCGGACTTACTTACTTTATTTGTTATTGTTTATTCTTCATTCTTCACTCTTCATTCTCAACAATTCCGCCTTGGCTGCGGCCTCGTCTTCGGCCAGCTGTGCGGCCAGCTCGCCGCCATTGCGAAACTTCCGCTCGCCGCGCAGACGACTGACGAACGAGATGGCTATACGCTTGTCGTAGAGGTCGCCGTCGAAGTCGAAGACGTGGACCTCGAGGGTCATCTTGTGTCCGTCGAAGGTGGGGCGCATGCCGATGTTCATCATGCCCTCGAGACGCCGGCCGGCCTCGGGCTGGTCGACGTTGACGGCATAGACGCCGGGCGCGGGGATGAGTTGTGTGTCGTCTTCGGGCAGGATGTTGGCCGTGGGAAAACCGAGACGGCGTCCCACCTGTTCGCCCGTCACGACCGTTCCGGCCAGCATGTACGGATAGCCGAGACAACGGGCGGCCATCGAGACCTCTCCCTCGTCGAGCAGGGAGCGTATGACCGACGAACTGACGCTGACGCCGGCCATTGTCAGTTCGGCACCGCGTATCACGTCCATGTCCATCTCCCGCCCGTATGCGACGTAGTCGTCGAAGCCTTCGTTGCGTCCTGCCCCGAATCGGCTGTCGTAACCTGCGACGAGCACCTTGACGCCGAGCCGGTCCCGGAGCATCTCGCGCATGAAGTCGCGGGCCGACAGAGAGGCCAGACGCCGGTCGAACGGCAGCACCACGCAGCGGTCGGCACCGGTCCGGGAGAGCAGATGCAGGCGTTCGGTGAAGGTGGTGAGCATCCGGGGACAATAGCCCGAACCGAGCACTTGGCGCGGATGGCGGTCGAACGTGACCACGAGCGAGCTCAGCGAGCGTTGCCGCGCTTCCTCCGTGACCTGCCGGATGAGGTGGCGGTGGCCGCGGTGGACTCCGTCAAAGAAGCCGATGGTCGCCACACAGGGTGTGACGGCGGCCTGTCCTTCGTCTAATCTTATGATATCCATCACTCTTCTATGTCTTCTTTTCCTTTCTTTTTCATACTTCTGCGCACCAGTCGCCACAGTTCGCCGACGATGAGCACGGGCGATGTCGCGAGCATTATCAGCCCCCAAGTCCCGGCAGAGAGCGGCACTGTGCGGAACATGTCGCCGCCGAAGGTCACTATCAGCCACTGGCCGCCGACTATCAGGGCCAGCACGAAGAGCAGTCCGCGGTCGGACGCCAGTCCTGCGAAGGCCGAACGGGTGGTGCCGAGTGTCTTGGCGTTGAACAGGTTCCACCACTGGAGCATGACGAAGACGGTGAAAAATATCGTGAGTTCTTCGGCCGAGACGCCGGCCACACGCTCAAAGTAGTAGAGCATGGCGAGCGTCACGCCGAAGAACGCCAGTCCCACGGCTGTTATCGCACGCCCCATCTGCCGCGTGATGATGAAAGCGTCGCGGTGTCGCGGCCGTTCTCTCATGACGTCGTCCTCGGGTGGCAGCGCGGCCAAGGCCATCGCCGCAAAGGTGTCCATGATGAGGTTTATCCAGAGCATCTGGGTTATCGTCAGGGGCAGTTCGGTGCCTATGAAGGAGCCGCCGAGCACGAGCAGCAGTGCCGTGACGTTGACGACGAGCTGGAAGAAGATGAACCGTTGTATGTTCCTGTATAGCGAACGTCCCCAGCGGACGGCACGGACGATGCTGTCGAAGGAGTCGTCCATGAGCGTCATGTCGCTTGCGTTTTTTGCCACGCTCGTGCCCGACCCGAGCGAGAGTCCCACGTGGGCGTGGTTGAGGGCCGGCGCGTCGTTGGTCCCGTCGCCTGTGACGGCCACCACCTCGCCCCGCTGCTGGAGCAGACTGACGAGCCGCTGCTTGTCCGACGGCCGCGCACGGCTCATCACTTTCAGTGCGGCCGCGCGGCGATAGGCCTCCTCGTCGCTGAGGGCGGCAAACTCGGGACCGGTGATGGTGATGTCACCGTCGTTCTCCCCGTCGCGTCTCGTGTCCATGCCGACGATGCCGGTCTGCCGCGCTATCTCCATCGCCGTGGCCGTCGTGTCGCCCGTCACGATCTTGATGTCGATGCCGGCGTCACGGCAGTTGCCTACGGCCGCCGGCACTTCCTTCCGCAGCGGGTCGCTGATGGCCACGACGGCCTGGAGCGTGAGATGCTCGATGTCCATAGTGTCGCTTCGGCGGCAGGCTATGGCCAGTGTGCGCATGGCCTGCGACTGCCATCCGGCCAATGTGTTTTCAATCTGTCGGCGCTCGTCGTCGGCTATGTCGCAGTGGCTTAGCACAATCTCCGGCGCCCCTTTGACGAACACCATCCGTCCGTCGGCGGTGTCGCAGAGCGTCGCCATATATTTTCTCTCCGTGCTGAACGGTATCCGTTGGACAATCTTGGCTGCCCGCCGCATCGCCGCATAGTCCTCATCCTGAGCGGCCAGATAGCGCAGCAGGGCCACCTCCGTGGGATTGCCTATGCCGCGGTCTCCGTCGAGTTCGGCCGTCGTGTTGAGGGCGAAATGGGCAAGGAGGGCGTCCCTCTGACTAATGGTACCGTCATGTGTGTCCTGCGGCATCATCAGAGACTGAGGTTTCCCCTGGCTTCCGCCCTGACTGTCCTCAGAAGAAAGCGGCTGGGGACAGACAATTTCCCTTACCGTCATTCGGTTTTGCGTCAGTGTGCCCGTCTTGTCCGTGCATATCACGGTCACGGCGCCCATCGTCTCGCAGGCGTGCAGTTTCCGCACCAGATTGTTGGTCTTCAGCATCCGGCGCATGTTGAGTGCCAGCGCGAGCGTCACGGCCATCGGAAGGCCCTCCGGCACGGCCATGACGATGAGCGTCACGGCCATCATGAAGTAGCGGAGCACGGTCGAGGCCATCTCCACATAATTGTCCGTCTGCCACAGCGGTCGGGTCAACACATCATGGCCGAGGAATACGACAAACGCCGTCACGGCCACTCCCGTGCCCACCTTGCTGATCATGGCGGCCAGACGGTCGAGCTGGCGGTTCAGCGGGGTCTTCACCCCGGTCATCTCCGTCGACTTGCTGGCCACGAGGCCTATTTCCGTCGCGTCGCCGACGGCTGTCACGCGCATGCGGCCCGTGCCGCCCATGACCAAGGTCGAGCGGAGCATCATGTCCTCGGGATAGGTCGCCTCGGCGTCGCGCTCGTCACCGTCAGCGACAACGCGCTTGCGGGCCATCGGCTCACCGGTCAGGGCGGACTCGTCGGTCTCCATGCCGACTGCCTCGACGAGCAGTCCGTCGGCCGGTATCTCGTCGCCCGTCTCCAGCACGACGATGTCGCCGACCACGACGTCACGGCGCGGAATCTCTGTCACGCGGCCGTCACGGACGACCTTCACGGCCTGCTCCTCGCTCATGGACGTGAGCACATTGAAACGCCGGACGGCGTCGCGCTCGAAATAGAAGCCGACGGTCGTGGCAAGGAAAATGGCGAGAAAAATCCCTGTCGCTTCGGCAAATTCGCCCTCGACAAAGGCGAGGGCCAGCGACACGGCGGCCGCAACAAGCAATATCTTGATTATCGGATCGTCATACTTCTCTAAATATAGGCGCCACATTGGGATGCGTCTGGGCGGTGTGAGCACGTTGCGTCCGTGGCGGTTCCGGCTCTCCTCGACCTGTGCGCTGTTGAGGCCGGTCGTCGGCGAAGTATGATTGGTCGGTGTATTATCCATGCGATACATCTGTAGAACAAGTTGCAAAGTTAGCGAAAAAAGGTCATACGCCGCCTCTTCATCCGCTTAATTTAGTTTCTTTTTGCACCTGTAAAACTCTTTTGTCAGATTAATTCTGAATTTAAGGCCGTTTTTCAGGCCCACTTTTCAAAAAAATTCCGCCACGCTCCCGAATTTTCAAATCTCACGAAGGTCAAAATCGGGGTTGTTTTTCGGTGGAAAAATCGCTGTTTTTGCAAGTTGCTATTACACAACCACTTACAAACAGGCGGCCCCCTCTGACTCCCCCAAAGGGGGAGCTTGGGCTTCCCGTGAGGCCCTTACGGCTCTGCAACGGGGCCGCTATTGCTCTGCAACGGCAGCCCCGTTGCAACCCAACGAGCATGCCGTTGCAAGGTAACGGGGCCGCCGTTGCACGACGAGAGCTTCTTTTTTGCCCTTTCCCGACAATCAAAAACTCGCGAACTTTTGTGTTTTTGAAAAGCCGTAAGGGCCTCTCGGTAGCCCAGGCTCCCCCTTCGGGGGAGTTAGAGGGGGCTTTTTAGGTCCTTTTCGGCCCTTATTGCCCCCGAAAACGCAAATCTTTGAGCATTTTCCCAAACACGATTTTGTAAAGATATATCATCCCATTGTATGGTGAC
>JAFULM010000057.1 GCA_017483185.1 Prevotella sp.
AGTCTTTAAGTTGGGTAACCATAGTCCCCTCCTTCCGAAGTAGGGGTTAGGGGTGGTTAAACAATAACCTCCTGTAAGTCATCACCTTAAATAACGGATTATGACTAACCACCCCTAACCCCTCCTTCGGAAGGAGGGGACTATGGTTACCCCACTTAAAGATTTCCGGATGAGTTCGTATCTTGATACACTCTTTTCATTTAATACGGCAGAAACGTCAGAATAATATCAAATTTTTAACATTTCGCTTTCCTTCAAAATCGAGACAAAAATGCCGCGATTTTAACATTACCATGTCATTTTCCGACCAAAAAATTTTTGCGGCCTTGCCGTAAGGGCCTTATTGCATCCTGGCGAGCATGCCGTTGGTCTGCAACGGGCACGCCGTCGCAATGCAACGAGCGCCCCGCCAGGATGCAATAAGGCCCTTACGGCAAGGCGCGGAATATGTAAAAATCTTTCGTCGTGACGTATTCGGCTGGCTGTCAACGGGTTATGAAAATCGCCGAAAAATCACGATTTTTGACCCGAGAACAGGATTTTTCCGAATGACGCGAATTTTGCGAGATGTTTGTAAAAATTGTTCCGAGTTTTTAACACTTCGCACCGCTTTAAGCGAATCTACTCCCTACACACATCTTTATCGCAATTTATACACCCACAAGTAGGGTCGCGACCCGTCGCGACCGCCTCCTTGGCATATAATCAATCGCCTGACGGACCGCGCATATAAGCCAACCGAACGGGTTGTATCACGTGGCAAGGAGGCGGTCGCGACGGGTCGCGACCCTACTTGTGGGTGTATAAATTGTGACAAAAATGTGTGCAGAGAGTGGCTTCGACGGGGAACTGCGATTAGCCCACTTAAAGACGTTCCAAAAGGGCTTGTCACGTTGGTATTGATTGACATATCACTCCAAATATCGGATGGGCACAAAGTGGAACGGCGTCGGCCGATTTTTTAATTATTAATTTTTAATTATTAATTTAAAAACTTCTTCATTTTAATTTGTAATTTTGCACCGCCCACCATATTATATATAAGAACAGGCGGGCGACATAATAAAGAAACAAACATATATTTATGATACAGTCAATGACAGGTTACGGTAAGGCTACCGTGACGTATGGAACAAAGAAAATCACCGCCGAGGTGAAGTCTCTTAACAGCAAGGCGCTCGACCTCTCCACACGCATCGCACCCATCTATCGCGAGAAGGAGATGGAGATACGCCAGATGATATCCGTCGCTCTCGAACGGGGCAAGGTGGACTTCTGCATCTGGATTGAGCGTGACGCCTCGGCCGACGCCACACCGGTCAACGGAGCGCTGGTGGCCAACTATTATGGCCAAATCAAGGATATCGCCGCACGCACCGGCATACCGGAGCCGACGGACTGGTGGTCGACGCTGTTGCGCATGCCCGACGTCATGACGCGCACGGAGATCGAAGTGCTCGACGAGGAAGAGTGGAAGGTCGCACGCAAGGCCATCGAGGAGGCCGTGGCCAATCTTCAGGCGTTCCGCCGTCAGGAGGGTGAGGCGCTGGAGAAGAAGTTTGCCGAAAAGATAGACAACATCGAGGCTCTGCTCGCCGACATCGAACCTTACGAGAAGATGCGCGTCGAGAAGATACGCGCCCGCATCGTCGACAGTCTCAGCAGCATCCACGGCGTCGAATACGACAAGAACCGGCTGGAGCAGGAACTCATCTACTACATCGAGAAGCTCGACATCAGCGAGGAGAAGCAGCGACTGACCAACCATCTGCGCTACTTCCGCGAGACAATGGCCGAAGGCCACGGACAGGGCAAGAAGCTGGGATTCATCGCACAGGAGATGGGTCGCGAGATAAACACGACAGGCTCGAAGAGCAATCTGGCCGAGATGCAGAACATCGTGGTCAAGATGAAGGACGAGCTGGAGCAAATCAAGGAGCAGGTGCTCAATGCGCTGTAATCAGGACTTTTGAGAGCTTTTAAGGTCCTTTAAGTCTAAAAGACCTTAAGGAGCTTAAAGACCTTTTTTTAAAAAACCTCTTCCCCCATCCAAAAGACAGAACGATGGCCAAAGTAATCATAATCTCCGCACCAAGCGGAACAGGAAAGAGCACCATCATCAAGTGGCTCATGGCTCACGAGGAGCTACGCCTGACGCTCTCCGTCTCATGCACAAGCCGACGGCCGCGGACCGGCGAGACCGACGGTGTCGATTATCACTTCATCTCCGACGCGGAGTTCCGCAACAGGATTGACGCCGGAGAGTTTCTCGAATACGAGGAAGTCTACGGCGGAACGCTCTACGGAACACTCAAGCAGCAGGTCGAGGACAAGCTCGCACAAGGACGCAACGTCGTCTTCGACGTCGACGTCAAGGGCGGCTGCCGCATCAAGGAGTACTATGGCGACCGCGCCCTCAGCCTCTTTATCCAACCGCCATCCATCGACACCCTGCGCCAGCGCCTCACGGACCGCGGCACGGAGACGACAGAGAAGATAGAGATGCGTGTCGCACGCGCCGCAATGGAGATGGAATATGCGCCGCGCTACGATCGCACCGTCATGAACGACGTGCTCGACGAAGCCGAACAGCAGACGTTGGACATACTCCGCGACTTCTTAGAGAAATAAAAGCAGGAAGAAAAGAAGCCTTTAACTCCTTATATGAAAACAGGCATTTTCGGCGGATCATTCAATCCGATACACAACGGCCACATCGCCCTCGCCGCGGAGATACGCCGCCGCGCCGGCTTGGACGAGGTGTGGATGATGGTCTCTCCGCAAAATCCGCTCAAGCAAGGTGACTGTCTGTTGGACGAGAACGCGAGGCTGCGGCTGGCCCGACTGGCTCTCGAAGGCCACGAAGGACTCGTGGCTTCCGACTATGAGTTTGCCCTGCCGCGCCCGTCCTACACGTGGGACACGCTATGCCGGCTCACGGCCGACTATCCCGACCGACAGTTTTCGCTCATCATCGGCGGTGACAACTGGGCGCTGTTTGACCGTTGGCGTCACCACGATGACATCCTCCGTCACCACCGCATCATCATCTATCCGCGCCGCGGCAGCGACATCGACCGCGGGACACTGCCCGATGGAGTCACACTCGTGGACACACCGCTGCTCGACATCAGCAGTACGGACATACGGGAACGCATCGGCTGCGGGCAGTCCATCGACGGAATGGTGCCGGACGGCATACGCGACGAGGTCGTAAGCCTCTATCGCGGCATGGCGACGGCCCGTGCCACAGCAGCACGGCAAAACGTGGCAATGGGCCGCGGACAACACCAGGATAAGCATTTATGAACATAAAGCCATCTCTATCAACAAACGGGACGGACGAGTCCGCACGTCAGAATCGTTGGCGCGGCACATCCATCCGGCGGTTGCTCGCCAAGGCGGCCATGCTCCCGCTGCGCCCGATAACCGCCAATCCGCTCTTTTTCATATTCATGTTGGCCGTGGGCTACGCCGCTTTCCGGCTCACGTTGCCCGACCGCAAAGGCTTCGAACCATACGCCTTTGCCGCCCATGAGCTGTTTGCGGATGTGTATATGGCATGCGCCGTGCTGGCCATGCTGCCCCTTTGGCTGCGCCGCGTGACGCGGGCGGCCATATACGCCGTGGTCTATTCCACGGCCGTGGCAGACCTCTACTGCTTCGTGAAATTCGGCGCGACACTCAATCCGACCATGATTTTGCTCGCCGGCGAGACCAATTCGGGCGAAGCGACGGAGTTTCTGGACACATATCTCACCGCCGATGTCCTCTTGTCGGGCGTCGGCATCGTGCTGGCTATAATGCTGGCGCACATCTGTTGCAACATCGCCGCCCCTATCTTGCGTCCACGCATAAGTTGTGTGGCAGAACAGCTGAATGAGAAGCTGAGCCATGCCAATATGCCGTGGCAGCTGATGAGATATGTCCCCGGACTGCTCGTTGCCGTCCTTTTCGTCGTCAGCATCATCTGCTCGTGGGAAAACAAGACCGCCACCGCACGGCTGATGTCGTATGAGAACATCGGCAGCGTGGAGCACGAGCTGACCCGCAAGGACAAGGCGACGCTCTATCATCCCGTCTACCGGCTGTGGTTCAGTATCTACGCCAACCGTCTGACGGCGCGACAGCTCGACCGTCTCATCGAGACGACCCGCCACCTGACGGTCGACAGCTGCTCGTTCCGCAGTCCCGACATCGTCTTCATCATCGGGGAGAGCTACAACCGCAGCCACTCGCAGCTCTACGGCTACGACAAACCCACCGCACCGCGTCAGCAGGAGCGGATGGAAAGAGGCGAACTGACACGCTTTGACGATGTCGTCAGTTCGTGGAATCTCACAAGTTTTGTTTTCAAACACGTCTTCTCGCTATACGCCGTGGGAGACTCGGGCGAGTGGTGCGACTATCCGTTGTTCCCTGAAGTCTTCCGACAGGCGGGCTACAACGTCACGTTCGTCACCAACCAGTTTCTCCCGCAGGCCAAGGAAGCGGTCTATGACTTCAGCGGCGGATTCTTCTTAAACAACCCCGTGCTCAGCGCGGCACAGTTTGACGCACGCAACGTCTCGCTCCATGACCTCGACCGGGGCGTGCTTGACGACCTCGACAGCCTCGACAGCCGGCGCAAGGAGGCCAATCTGACCATCGTCCACCTCAAAGGTCAGCACTCGACTTACCGCGAACGCTATCCCCTCAGTCACAAGAAGTGGCTGGCGCGCGACTACAAACGCCCGCGGCTGAAGGGGCGCGAGCGCTGGATCTTGTCCGACTATGACAACGCGACGCTCTACAACGACTCCATCGTCGACGAGGTGATCAGGCGTTTTGAGGACCGCGACGCCATTGTCATCTACATGCCCGACCACGGAGAGGAATGTTTTGACGATGACATCCACGTCAGCGGACGGCTCCATTCGGCCGCCATCGACTACCGGTTGGCGCGCGAGGAGTTTGAAATCCCGTTCTGGATATGGTGCTCGCGCAGCTATGCCGCGGCCCGGCCGGACGTCATTCGCCGCATCAGGGAGGCCTCCTCGCGGCCGTTCATGACCGACCGCGTGGGCCACATGCTGCTCTGGCTCGGTGGTATAGCATGTCCCGACTATCGCAGCGAACTGAACATCCTGAGCGACGACTACGACACGGAGCGGCGACGGACGCTCAAGAACACCGCCGACTATGACCGGTTGAGGGACGACTATCGCAAAAAGCAGGGCGGAAAGACCAATGTCAATGAATAAAGAAACGACAATGAACGATAAAAAAGAATGGCTGAGCCGCGCCGAATGTTCCGCGCTCAGAGGTCTGGCCATACTCGGCATCATGCTTCACAACTACTGTCACTGGCTTTCGGTGGCGGTGAAGGAGAACGAATATACGTTCACCATCGGCAACAGCCGCCGTCTTTGGTATGTCCTGACCCATCCCGACGACCTGCTGCCCGTCCATCTGGTGTCCTATTTCGGCCACTACGGTGTCCCCGTGTTCCTCTTCCTGAGCGGTTTCGGACTGGTGATGAAGTACGAACGCAGTGGCGGAGACCTGCCCTTCGTGCCGTTTGTGAAGCGTCAGTACGTCAAACTCTTCCGCATGATGATAGCCGGACTGACGGCCTTTCTCATCGTCGACGCCATCACCCCCGGCTCTTTCACATACCATGCGAACCACGTTCTGGCCCAGTTGACCATGACAATCAACCTCTTTGACCGTCCCGACCGCATCATCTGGCCCGGTCCTTACTGGTTCTTCGGACTGATGATACAACTCTATATCGTCTGGCGGCTGCTCATCTACCGCCGCCATTGGGGCGTCATGGCAGCCCTGATTGCCATCTGTTGGCTGCTGCAAGCGGGATGTGACCCGCTCGGCGAGACGCTCAACCGTCTGCGTTACAACTTCGTCGGCGGCCTGTTGCCCTTCTGTGCCGGTGTGATGTTGGGTCGTCTGACTCCTCCCGACATGCTCGGCCGCATGACGCGGTGGCACTGGCTTGTCGTCGCCGCCGTCGCCGCCTCGCTCACTCTCGCTCTCTGCTTCGGATTTCAGACATGGCTGTGGGCGCCGGTGGCCGTCCTCCTGACATGCGTCGCCACGATAAAGGCACTGCCGGCAACCGTCTGCAACGTTCTTGAATGGGTCGGAGGCATATCCGCCGCCATGTTCGTCACCCATCCGATGCTCCGCAAGATCTTCATCCCCATATCACGACATGGCGACATCTACGACGGACTGGCACTCTACATCGTCACCGCCGTGGCCGTGGCGTGGCTGTTTGACAGGAAGATAATAAGAAAATGAAGAATGAAGAACGAAAAATGAAGAACGAAGAATGAAGAGTGAAGAATGAAGAGTGAAGAATGAAGACGTGTTGATGAGCTTAGTGAGTAATTTGCTGCCGCCGTTCAGTGCGGTTCCCATCCCTCCCATTAATCCTATCCCTCCCATCTCTCCCATAAATGCCCATCTCTCCCATAAATAAATATCAATTATCCCACCTTCCTATGACCAACCGTCCTATTGAATTCTCCGATCTCAGCCGCCACCGCGGGGCTCTCATGGGCATCGCCATGATTATGGTTGTGCTATTTCACGTTGGCGGCATGCGCCACGACGATATTTGGTGGTGCATCAGCCGATGCGGCAATGTCGGCGTGGACATGTTCCTTTTCCTCAGCGGCATAGGCCTGTGGTTTGCGTGGACGAAAAAGAGTGAAGAGGGAAGAGTGGAAAGTGAAGAGGGAAGAGTGAAGAGTGAAGAATCCAATAGCGGTAGAGGATTCTTCCCTCTTCCCTCTTCCCTCTTCACTTTCTACCTCCGCCGCTACCTCCGCATATATCCCGCGTGGCTCATCGTCGCTTGTCTCTACTACATTCCGCGCTACGCCGACGGTCGGCTCGGACTCACCGACACACTGCTCAGCATCGCCGTCAACTGGGGATTTTGGGAGCACGACGAACTGACGTTCTGGTTCATCCCCGCCATCATGATGCTCTACACCGTTGCTCCGGCCTATATGGAACTCATCCGTCGACGGCCGGTGTGGCGCTGGCTGCCCGTGGCCGCCATGCTCCTGTGCATACTCCTGCGCTATTGGGGACCGCTCTATCATGCCGTCGGCCACCTGGAAATCTTTTTCAGCCGCATCCCCATCTTCCTGCTCGGCGTCAATGCCGGTCTGTGGGTCAAGGAGCGGCGCACACTCGAGCCTTCCGCCCTGTGGCTGCTGCTATTGCTCTTCGCCATGTCAGCCCTCGTCTGCATCAATTTCGAGAACGGTCTGCGCCCCCGTTTCCCGCTCTTTCTCGAGCGCATGGCCTACATCCCGCTGACCGTCTCGATGCTCCTGCTGCTCAGCCGTCCGCTCGCCGCCGCCCCCGCGTGGGTCGGTCGCCTGCTGGCTTTCTTCGGCGGCATCAGTCTCGAGATTTATCTCCTGCACTACCAGTTCATCCTCGTCCACATCCGACAGTGGCAACTCGGCTACTGGCTCACCGCCATCGTCCTTCTCGTCCTGTCCGCTGCGGCCGCGTGGTTGCTCCACAAAGCAATCGACATCGTCACCCGACCGCTCCACAAGGCGCTTAACATCTAACATCTACCATCTGCCATCTACCATCCGCATGCTACATTCCATCAAAATCATCCGTCCCCAACAGTGGGTTAAGAATCTCTTCGTCTTCATCCCCATGTTCTTCGGCGGCAGTCTGCTTGACACGGCCGACATCATCGCCTCGATTGTCACATTCATCGCGTTCAGCCTCACGGCCTCGTCTGTCTATTGTTTCAACGACATCATCGACGCCGCCGCCGACCGCCGCCATCCTGTCAAATGCCACCGCCCGATAGCTTCCGGCGCAGTCTCGCGGGCACAAGGCTACATGCTCATGGCCACGACACTGGCCGTCGGCATGGCCGCGACCCAACTGCTCCCGCAATGCCGCATGGAGGTGGCTGCCGTCATCGGATGCTACTACGTCATCAACCTCGCCTACTGCACATGGCTCAAGCACCACGCCATCATCGACGTATGTACGATAGCCTTCGGCTTCGTCCTCCGTATCATCGCCGGCGGCGTGGCCACGGAGATCGTCCTGAGCCAATGGATAGTCCTGATGACCTTTCTGCTGACCCTCTTTCTGTCGTTGGCCAAACGCCGCGACGACGTGCTGCGTATGGAAGCGACCGGCGAGGCTCCGCGTAAGAACACCGTGCGCTACAACCTGACGTTCATCAATCAGGCCATCACCATCGCGGCAGCCGTCACCATCGTCTGCTACATCATGTACACCGTCTCGCCGGATGTCGTCAGCACCTACCGCACCAACCATCTCTATCTGACCAGCATCTTCGTCATCATCGGTCTGCTCCGCTACCTTCAGATAGCTATGGTAGACCAAAAATCCGGTGACCCGACAAAAGTAGTGCTCCACGACCATGTCACCCAGCTCATCATCGTCTTCTGGGGACTGTCATTCCTGATTCTGATATATTTCTAATAATGCACATCCACGCTTTCGACTTCGACGGGACACTGACCACCCGTGACACCCTGATAGAGTTCATCCGCTACGCCTGCGGCCGTCGCGCCTTTCTCCTCGGTTTCCTGCGCTACGCCCCGCTGCTGGTGCTCATGAAACTCCGTCTCTATCCCAACTACCGCGCCAAGCAGCGCGTCTTCGCCCACTTCTTCCGCGGCATGCCGGTCGAGCGTTTCGACGCGCTCTGCACCGCTTTTGCCCGCGCCAACCGCTATCTGCTGCGCCCTGCCGGCATCGCCGCCGTCCGTTCGGCCATCAGCCGCGGCGACACCGTGGTTATCGTCAGCGCGAGTGTCGACCGCTGGGTCGCCCCGTTTTTCTCCGACATGCCCACGGTCACAGACGAAAATCGCGCCACTGACAATTCTTCCGGCATTGCCACCACACCGTCGACGTGTTTCACAATCCTCGGCACATCTGTCGAAACCTCTGCCGGTCGTCTGACGGGACGTTTCGCCACGCCCAACTGTTACGGCGCGGAGAAAGTCCGCCGTCTGCTCGCCTTATACCCCGATCGCGCCGCCTACCGCCTCACGGCCTACGGCGATAGCCGCGGCGACCGCGAGTTGCTTGCCTTTGCCGATGAGGCCCACTACAAACCGTTCAGGGAGGAATAAAGCCTAACCCTGTCTCTCCAAAAATGAGAAGACCTGCGGAATGAAAGTATAGGGGCACGCCCCTATACTTTCATTCCGCAGGTCTTCTTATGGAAGGTGAAAATACTCTGGCTCTCTTGCGTCACATCACATTCAGCCAGCGCAGAATGTCGTTGAGATTGGCGACCACCATGAGGAGTATGAGGATGCCGAAGCCGACATATTCGGCGTAGAGCATGAAGTTCTCACTCGGTTTGCGGCGCGTCACCATTTCATATAGCAGGAACAGGACGTGGCCACCGTCGAGGGCGGGGATGGGCAGGATGTTCATGAAGGCGAGAATGATGCTCAGGAAAGCGGTCATTTTCCAGAACAGATACCAGTCCCACGAGCCGGGGAAGAGGCTGCCGATGGTTCCGAAACCGCCCACGGACTTGGCTCCGTCGGCAGTGAAGACGTACTTCATGTCGTCCACATAGCCGCCCAGCACGTTCAGACCGTAGCTGACTCCGGCGGGGAAACTCTCGAAGAAACCATACTTGCGGGTGACCGGTTCATAGTGCGGGACCTTCGGGACATATCCGAGTTTGAGTTCCGGCGAAAGCACGATGGTCGCCGTGTCTCTCACGCCGTCACGCTCTGTGACAACACTTGTGGTGCGCACACGCAGACTGTCGGCCGGAGTCTCGACCGTGGCCAGTACGTCGGAGAGGCAGCCTACCTCGTTTTCGACGTCGTTATATGAATTTGTCGGTTTGCCGTTGAAGGCGACGATGCGGTCGCCCTTCATCACTCCGGCCTTGGCCAACGCTCCTCCTGGGATGATGCTGTCTATTTCGGACGAGATGAGCTGTTTGGCAAAGAGGGGCTTGTTCTTCAGCATGTCGAGCAGATTGAGGTCCCCCGGCAGTGTAATGCTCATGGGCTTGCCGTCACGGATGATGTCCGCGCGGGTGGCCTTTGACAGGTCGCGATACATGTCCACGCCCCACTCCTTGAACTCGCCCTTCTCCGTTCCCACGAGTATGTCGCCGTCTCGGAAACCGAGTGCCTGAGCCTCGCTGTTGAACTTCATTCCGTCGGTCATGTTTTTCGTGGGGATGTAGGTGTCACCCCAGGTGAAGAGCAGCATGGAGTAGATGAACAGGGCGAGCAGGAAGTTGATCAGCACGCCGCCAATCATGACCAACAGACGCTGCCACGCGGGTTTCGAACGAAATTCCCACGGCTGCGCCGGTTGCTTCATCTGGTCTGTGTCAAAGGACTCGTCGATCATGCCGGCTATCTTGCAGTAGCCTCCCAACGGCAGCCAACCGAGACCGTAGGTCGTCTCGCTCTTCTTCGGCTTGAACTCGAAGAGATGAAACCAGGGGTCAAAGAACAGATAGAACTTCTCCACGCGGATGCCGAAGAGACGGGCGAAGAGAAAATGACCGCCCTCATGCAACAACACCAGAATGGATATCGAAAGCATGAACTGCAGTGTCTTTATAAGAAATATTTCCATATTTAAGTTTTGAATTATGAATTACGAATTAGGAGTGGTGAGTGGTAAATGGTGAGTAGTGAGTGGTGAGTTGGTCGACCGCTGGCCGACCAACTCACCACTCACCATTCATCACTCACCATTCATAATTTGCATTGCGACCTCTCTTGCCTCGCGGTCGGTGGCGACGTAGGTGTCGTATGTCGGGGCAGCGTCGAATGGGACGCGCGACATTGTCTTCTCGATGATGTCGCTCATCCGGAGGAAACCGCAGCGGTCTTCAAGAAAACCGCGATTGACAATCTCGTTGGCGGCATTTACGATGCAGGGCATATTGCCGCCGCGACGTATCGCCTCAAATGCCAAAGCAAGGCATCGGAACTTCTCCAAGTCGGGGCGGAAGAATTCCAGCGGACGGGAGAAAAGGTCGAGACGCTCCGACGACAGACAGAGACGGTCGGGATAAGAAAAGGCATACTGGATGGGCAGACGCATGTCGGGCACGCCCAGCTGGGCTTTGACGGCTCCGTCATGAAACTGCACCGCGCTGTGGACAATCGACTGAGGGTGAACGAGCACCTCTATCTTGTCGGCATCGACGCCGAAAAGCCATTTGGCCTCTATGACCTCAAAGCCTTTGTTCATCATCGTCGCGCTGTCGATGGTTATCTTCGCTCCCATATCCCATGTCGGATGATGGAGCGCGTCGGCCTTTGTCACGGTTGCCAGTTGGTCGATGGTATAGTTGCGGAACGGGCCGCCCGACGCCGTGAGGAGGATTTTCTCTATCTCGTTGTCTCCTTCTCCGGCCAAACACTGGAATATGGCGGAGTGTTCGCTGTCCACGGGGAGTATCGGTGTGCGGTAGCGTGCGGCCAGTTCGCAAATCAGTTCGCCGGCGACGACAAGCGTCTCCTTGTTCGCCAGACAGATGGTCTTGTGCGCCTTGATGGCATGAATGGTCGGCGAAAGACCGGCAAAGCCCACCATCGCCGTGAGCACCACGTCGATAGGACCGGCCTCCACAATCTCGTCGAGAGCCTTTGCGCCGGCATACACCTTTATGTCCGGCTCGTCGTCAAGCAGAGTCCGCAACTCGTCATAACGGTCTTCGTTGGCAATGACGACGGCGGCGGGCTTGAAACGGCGGGCTTGTTCGGCAAGCAATTCCACGCGGTTGTTGGCCGTAAGGCAGTAAACTTCATATCTGTCCGAATGTTCCTCGATGACCTGAAGGGCCTGAGTGCCTATCGAGCCGGTGGAGCCGAGTATGGCAATCTGCTTCTTTGGAGCCTCGGATTGTTGTTTGTGTGTCATATATCGTTAATTAAAAAACCACCTCAAAAACCACCTCAAAACCCACCCCAACCCTCCCGAAGGGAGGGAGCTGGATATGTCTTTTGTGGTAGAACGGAGGAACGGAACGCTGCACTAATGAACGGCGGCAACAAATTACTCGCTACGCTCATCAACACGTTTTCACTCTTCATTCTTCATTCTTCACTTTTCACTCTTCACTTAAAATTCCTTCCGGGAGGCGCATCACTATCTTCCGGGCTGACGTGTCCACGTCTTCGATGAGTTCGGCCGCGGCGGGGATGAGCCGGCCGTCCTCCATTTCGAACAGCGTGTTGACGGTCGTGTCGTCCACCGAGGCGATGCGTCCGGCATTGCGCCCCGTCACGGAGTCAATGATTTCAAATCCCGTGATGGCGGCGTAGGACGGCGCGCCTTCGCCGGTAGCGGCCACGTCACGCGGGAAATAGACTTCGCATCCGGTCAACTCGGCTGCCCGTTCCTGCGTGTCGATGTCGCAGAACTTGACCAACGCGGTCTCTTCGCTGCGGAACCGGTATTCCTCCATGAAAAACGGCACCATGATGCCGTCTATCCGCAGGATGAGATAGTCGCAGTCCGTGCGGTCGAATATGTCGTCGGCGAAGTGCATCGACACCTCGCCTTTGACACCGTGGGGCTTGCCCAGCTTACCTATTTTATATACATCTTCTTCTCGTATCATGCTTCATTCCCTCCTTATCCGCGCTCCGAGCTGTCCCAGACGCGCTTCGATGTCTTCATATCCGCGGTCTATCTGCTCGATGTTGTCTATCCGGCTGGTGCCTTCCGCGCTCATGGCGGCTATCAGCAAGGCGATGCCGGCACGTATGTCGGGGCTTGCCATGCGGCCGGCGCGGAGCCGGATGCCACGGTCGTGGCCGACGACGACAGCACGGTGGGGGTCGCAGAGTATGATCTGTGCTCCCATGTCAATCAGTTTGTCCACAAAGAACAGGCGGCTCTCGAACATCTTCTGATGGAAGAGGACGCTGCCGCGGGCCTGTGTCGCGACGACGATGAGCACCGAGAGGAGGTCCGGGGTCAGTCCCGGCCACGGAGCGTCGGCCAGCGTCATGATCGTTCCGTCGATGAACGAGTCTATCTGGTAGTGGTCCTGACGCGGAATGATGAGGTCGTCGCCCTCAACGTCGATTCTCACGCCGAGTCGGCGGAAGGCGTCGGGTATGATGCCGAGGTTGTGCAGCGACACGTCCTTGATGCGTATGCCGTCACCCACCATAGCGGCCATGCCGATGAACGAGCCGACCTCGATCATGTCGGGCAGTATGGTGTGGGTCGTGGCGTGGAGTGTCTTGACGCCGACGATGGTCAGCAGGTTTGAGCCGATGCCGCTTATCTGTGCTCCCATGTGGTTGAGCATGTGGCAGAGCTGCTGTATGTAGGGTTCGCAGGCGGCGTTGTATATGGTGGTGGTGCCTTCGGCCATGACAGCGGCCATGATGATGTTGGCCGTGCCGGTGACGGAGGCTTCGTCCAATAGCATGTAGCATCCCTTCAGCTGTCGTGCCTCAATCTCGTAGACATCGCGTCCCGGGACATGGCGGAAGTCGGCGCCGAGATGTCGGAAGCCGAGGAAGTGGGTGTCGAGCCGGCGTCGTCCGATCTTGTCGCCGCCGGGTTTTGTGATGACGGCCTTGCCGAACCGCGCCAGCAACGGACCTATCATGAGCACCGAACCGCGCAGTGAGGCACATTTGTTGACGAACTCGTCGCCTTCGAGATAGTCGAGATTGAGGTTGGCGGCGCGGAATGAATATTCGCCGTGACCGCGGTGGTCTACCGTGACGCCGATGTCGCTGAGCAGCCGGATCAGGTTGTGGACATCGAGTATCTCCGGGATATTGGATATTGTCACCTCCTCTGCCGTGAGCAGCGAGGCGCATATCACCTCGAGGGCTTCGTTTTTGGCGCCCTGCGGTCTGATTGTTCCTTTCAGCGGATGTCCGCCTTCGATGATGAATGATGCCATTTGTTTTTCTTCTTCTTTTTTATGATAGCTCTTGTAGCTGCAATAGCTATTATAGCTATGATAGGAATCATTTTCTCCTCTTCCGCTTCTGCATGTCGTTGCCGTCCGTCGGATATATCTTGTCAAACCTGAACGTGTTGAGGTCGAGACGTATGCGTCCGTCGGTGAGGCGTTCCAGATCGGCGGCCACGCGCTCATCGTCGGCCGAGCCGTGTCCCCACGTGCTGAGGTCACGCTTCATCTGGTTGGCCGTCATGCCGACCAGCGCGTCGCGCTCCGGTCCTTCGGGCATTTCCTTGAGACGGGCGAAGAGTTTCTCCATGAGCCGGCCGTAGTGGCGCAGATGTACTCCGCCATTATGTGAGGGCAACTTCATCGGCTGCGGTTTGGTCAATATCTTCTCCGCCTCGGCCACGTCATACGGCCACTCGATGTCGAGCTGCTTGTGGCTCATGAGATAGAGGTGGTCCCAGAGCATGCGCTCGCAGTCGGAGTTTTCCCGGAGCTGCGGCACCTTCGTACCCATCAGTTTGACGATGGTCTCCGCACACGTCTGTCTGTCTCTCTTGTTTGACAGCGAGACGGCGTAGTTGACCATCTTCTGTATTTCCCGTCCGTATTCGGGCATCATCAGCGGTTCGCGCTGTGTGTTATAATCCAATCCGTTGATTTCCATTTTTTTTCTTTCCGTTTTTTAGCGTTAGAGCAACTTCCGCGGTGTCTTTGCGACAAAGTCCTTGAGGTAGAAGGGGACGAAATAGGCGACGTCCTCGGTCTCTCCGGCAGCCATGCGCTTGTCAGCCAATGGCTGCATCCAGCGCGCCAGCGGTTCGATGCCTTCGATGAGGTGGGCGTTGGGGTGGGCGATGATGTCCATACACTTTGCCGCGCCGTTGCCGAAGAAGTAGACGGGATGAGCGTCCAGCAGACTGCGGTAGGTGTCGGCGTCGACAACGTCGGCGCTGATCTCTCTCACGGGGCGCAGCGCACGGTCGTAGACACCGGCGTAGACCTCCATGCGGCGTGCGTCGAGCATCGGGCAGAGCAGCGCGTCCTCCTCAAGGTCGTCATGTCCGAGGAGCACGGGGACGCAGAGCAGTTCGTGCGTAGGTACGGCCACCAGACTCACGCCACGTCCGTAGCAGATGCCCTTGGCCATTGACACGCCGATGCGCAGACCGGTATAAGAGCCGGGACCGCTGCTGACGGCCACGGCGTCGAGCTTCAGCCCGCTGCTGTCGATGAAGGTCAGAGCCTCGTCGACAAAGACTCCGAGCTGGACGGCATGGTTGGGGCCGCTATGGTCCTCGCGGCTCATGAGACATCCGCCGTCATGGCTCACAGCCACCGAGCAGACGTCGGTGCTGGTCTCTATATGCAATATACACGACATATATGTATGTAAATAGGATATGTAATGTTATATATAAATGTGCTTTGTTATGGTTTAAAGTGCAAAAATACGGATTTTTTCCGTCAATACATATTCTTTTCGGGGGAATTTTTGCAATTGGACCGCGCAGCCCATCTGAAAAGCCATATCCGACATCCTGCCCAATCCTCCCGGAAAGCCTCTCCCGACCTCCCCGAAGATATTCTCTGCACACATTTTTGTCGCAGGTTATACACCAACATGGCATGCTCTCCGGACGCCTTTAAGTGGAGTAATCTCAGTCCCCTCCTTCCCAAGGAGGGGTTAGGGGTGGTTTGTTATTCATCGTCGTCTAAAACAATGATTTCCAATGAGTTTTGTTCAACCACCCCTAACCCCTCCTTGGAAAGGAGGGGACTGAGATTACTCCACTTAAAGGCGTCCGGAGAGCATGCCATGTTGGTGTATAACCTGCGACAAAAATGTGTGCAGAGAATATCTTTGGGAAAGCCGGGAGGGGCTTCTTTCTGTCAGGATAATATCAAATTTTTAACATTTCGCTTTTCTTCAAAATCGAGACAAAAACGCTGCTATTTTAACATCGCTACGTCGTTTTTCGACCGAAAAATTTTGGCGGCCGAACCGTAAGGGCCTTATTGCATCGCAACGGCATGCTTGTTGTCATGCAACGGCGTGGCCGTTGCAATGCAACGAGGGCCCCGTTGCAGACCAACGGGGCCCTTACGGCAAGACGCCCGATATGTAAAAATCTTTCCGCGTGGCGTATTTAGTTGACTGTCAGTGTATTATGAAAACCACCGAAAAATCGCAAATTTTGACCCGAAGGCGGGAAATTTCCTAATCGTGCAGGTTTTGCGAGACATTTGTAAAGATTGTTCCGAGTTTTTAACACTTTAGATGCCAAGAGTAACTATTCATCGGTAGGTGTTCCAAGATCAGGCATAAGAGATGCGGTTGGCTGCTTCGCGCATCAACCGCATCTCTTGTGCCTGTTCTTGGGTCACTCATCTCTGAATAGTTGCCGCCAAGACCTAAAACCCGAAACTCAACCTAAAAAAACCACCCCAACCCTCCCAAAGGGAGGGAGTTTAGATACTCTCGGGGGTGTGAAGGAAGGCAATAAGGCATATCAAGCTCCCTCCCTTTGGGAGGGTTGGGGTGGGCTGGGCTATGGTTGGGTTTTAGTGGGCTATGGGGTGGGTTTTCGGACCGAGGCGGTAAAGAATTTGAATTATGCCAAAAAAGAAACGGATTTTTGTTTTGTTCTTACCGCGATTTGCACTATCTTTGCATAAGATAGGCGGCACTACGGCAGGGTCGCACTGTCTGTCAAGTAACACGAAATGAAGATAAAGGAATTCTTCGGCAAATTTGTCAGCCGCATCATCTGGATGAATATCCTCGCGATGATTGTCGTGGTGGTGGCTGTCTGTATGGGGGTGGACTACGGACTGAAGGTCTACACTCACCACGGTGAGGGCATCCCCGTGCCCGAACTGCGCAAAATGGTGTTTGCCGAGGCGCGGAAACTGGTTGAACAGGACGGGCTGCGGATCGTCGTGAGCGACTCGGGATACAACAAGCGGCTGCCGGCCGACTGCATATTGATTCAGACGCCGGGACCGGGCTGTCGGGTGAAAGCCGGCCACACAATCTATGTGACGGTCAACACGCCGCTGTCACCGTCGCTGGCTATGCCGGATCTGGCGGAAAACAGCAGCGCCCGCGAGGCGGAAGCGAAGCTGACGGCAATGGGATTCCGATTGCTCGAACCGAAATATGTGCCGGGCGAAAAGGACTGGGTCTATGCCATCGAGTGCCGCGGACGGCGCATCGGAGCGGGCGACCGCATCTCGATAGACACGCCGCTGAGACTGGTCATAGGCAGCGGGACGTATGACGAAGACGAGGAAGCCATCAGCTACACCGAACCGGAGTTTGACACCGGGGTGGTGAGCGACGTGGATGACTTTGAGGAGGTGAGCGAACCGCCCGCCGCCGGGACCGAATGACGGACGGCGACGAAACGTTTTTCTAACACCTTATTTATATAATATATGCAGGTCCGCATGAGGACCTTGAAAAAAGATTGACGGATAGCGCTCCGTTCCGGATGCGACCGGCGGGACAGACCGAAAGGCCGCTCACAGACCGCGCCGGGAGGAGGAAAGAAAGGAGACAAGAGAGAGACAAAATGGCAGAAGACTTTGAAGACATTGACGGTCTGGAGCTGATTGATCCGGAGGATCCGGGCGATGACGACACCCAGGACAGACAACTCTACGAGCACTACCGATTTGCGGTGGACGCGGGCCAGGACCCCGTGCGCGTGGACAAGTTTATGTTTGAGAAAATGCAGCACTCCAGCCGCAACCGCATACAGAAAGCGGCCGACGCAGGTTTCGTGCATGTCAACGAACACCCGGTCAAGAGCAACTACAAGGTGCGCCCGGGCGACGTGGTGACGCTCATGCTCGACCGGCCTCATTACGACACACGCATCGAACCGCAGGACATACCGCTCGACATCGTCTATGAGGACGACAGTCTGATGGTGGTCAACAAGCCGGCGGGCCTCGTGGTCCATCCTGGCTGCGGAAACTTTGACGGAACGCTGGTCAACGCCGTGGCGTGGCATCTGCGCAATCTGCCGACCTACGACCCCAACGATCCGCAGGTGGGACTCGTCCACCGCATTGACAAGGACACGAGCGGACTGCTCGTGGTGGCCAAGACACCGGAGGCGAAGATGGAGTTGGGCGCACAGTTCTACAACAAGACAACCCACCGGAGCTACAACGCGCTCGTCTGGGGCAACTTCTCCGAAGAGCGGGGCACCATCGAAGGCAACATCGGCCGCGACCCGAAGGACCGGCTGCGCATGGCGGTATTCCCGCCGGGATCGGAGACAGGCAAGTCCGCCGTGACCCACTATCGGGTCATCGAGCGCTTCGGATATGTCACGCTCGTGGAGTGCATCCTCGAGACTGGACGCACACACCAGATACGCGCACACATGCGCCACATCGGACATCCGCTCTTCGGCGACGAACGATACGGCGGCACGGAGATATTGCGCGGCGAGCGCACGGGAAGCTACCGCACGTTTGTGACCAACTGCATCAGCTTCTGCCCGCGTCAGGCCCTCCACGCACGCACGTTGGGCTTCGTCCATCCCGTGACACACGAACAGATGGACTTCACCAGCGAACTGCCCATCGACATGTGGGCCCTGATAGAGAAGTGGAGGAAGTATATGGGAGCGAAGATAAAAAACACATAAAGAAACACCCGAAAACTCACCAATGAAAAGAAACATAGCTATCGTCTGCGGAGGCGACTCCTCCGAACACGACGTCTCGCTGCGCTCAGCGCGCGGACTCTACTCTTTCTTCGACAAAGAGCGTTACAACATTTATATAGTCGACATCAAAGCCCACAACTGGCATGTGGAACTGAACGACGGCACCACCGCACGCATCGACCGCAACGACTTCTCCTTCATGGAGGACGGACGGAAAGTGGTGTTCGACTACGCCTACATCACCATCCACGGCACTCCGGGCGAAAACGGACTGCTGCAAGGCTACTTCGAACTCATCGGTATGCCGTACTCTACAAGCGGCGTGCTCGTCGAGGCACTGACGTTCGACAAGTTCGTACTCAACCAATATCTGCGCGGCTACGGCGTGCTCGTGGCCGACTCGCTGCTCATCCGCAAAGGTTATGAGGAGATGGTCAGCGACGACGAGGTCGAACAGCGCATCGGCATGCCCTGCTTCGTCAAGCCCGCGGCCGACGGCAGCAGCTTCGGCGTGTCGAAAGTGAAAAACAAGGACCAGCTCGCCCCGGCCATACGCAAGGCTATCATGGAGAGTCCGGAGGTCATGGTGGAGCAGTTTATCGAAGGCACGGAAATCTCCATCGGATGCTACAAGACGCGCGAAAAGAGCGTCGTGCTGCCTGCCACGGAGGTTGTGACGGCCAATGAGTTCTTTGATTATGACGCGAAATACAACGGACAGGTCAAGGAGATCACGCCCGCACGCCTCAGCGAGGATACCGCGCGCCGCGTCAGCGAAATCACCAGCCACATCTATGACATACTCGGATGCAACGGAATCATCCGCATCGACTACATCATCAGCCGTCAGAAGGATGCCGACGGCGTGGAGAAGGAGCGCATCTACATGCTCGAGGTCAACACGACACCGGGCATGACGGCGACCAGCTTTATACCGCAGCAGGTCCGCGCCGCCGGTCTGGAAATGAAAGATGTGCTCACGGACATCGTCGAAAACCAATTCTGAGCAAACCGCAAGATAGTCCCTACATATTTAATATATACCCATCGAAAGGTCACTACCTGTTTAATATATACCCATCGAAAGCTATGAACATACCAGCGAAGTTTGACCCGATACGTTCGTATGAGCCCGAGGAACTGCCCGCGGTCTACGACCGGCTCATTGCCGACCCGCAATTTCGCGCCGTCATGGAGCACGTCTTCAGCGGAGTGCCATACGACGCGCTTGCGGCAAAGATACGCTCATGCCGCACCAACCTCGATTTTCAGAAGCAGCTGTGCTACGGTTTTCTCGCCTCGTTGCTGGTGAAAGTCTCCGACGGATGCACGATGGACTCGTCGCGGGTGGACGTCGGCAGCCGTTACACCTTCATGAGCAACCACCGCGACATCGTGCTCGACTCGGCTTTCCTCGACAAGATGCTTGTCGACGCGGGCTTCGGGACAACCTGCGAGATTGCCATAGGCGACAATCTGCTCGCCGCTCCGTGGATTGAAGACCTCGTGAGGGTCAACAAGTCATTCATCGTCCGCCGCAGCGCAGCCATCAAGGAGATGCTGGCCAACAGCCGGTTGCTGTCCGAATATATGCACTTTGTCATCGCGGAGAAGCACGACAACGTGTGGATAGCACAACGCGAGGGCCGCGCCAAGGACAGCGACGACCGCACGCAGCAGTCGCTTCTGAAGATGATGGCGATGGGCGGGGAGGGTAGTGTGGCCGAACGTCTGGCCCAATTGCACATCGTTCCGCTCGCCATTTCGTATGAATATGACCCTTGCGACTATCTCAAGGCACGCGAGTTCCAGCTCAAACGCGACGTCGAAGGATGGAAGAAGACCAAGGCCGACGACGTCATGAGCATGCAGACGGGCATCATGGGACGCAAAGGACGCATCCACTACCACTGTGCGCCGTGCATCGACGGCTGGCTCGGGACCCTGCCGGAAGACATGCCGAAAGGCGAGCTCTTTGCCGCCGTCGCCCGACACATCGACCGCGAGATACATCTCGGCTACCGGCTTTATCCCAACAACTACGCCGCCGCCGACCTCTTGCGCGGCAACAGGGACTTCGCGGACCGCTATACGTCGGCCGAGCGCACTGCTTTTGAGGAGTATATAGCCGGCCGCATCGCTCTGATAGACCTGCCGGAGAAAGACGAGGACTATCTACGTGAACGTCTGTTGACCATGTATGCCAACCCGGCCATCAACCAGATGGCGGCTCTGGAGGAAACCGTATGATGACGCCGGCCGCGATATTGAAACGTTGTCGGGCTGCGTATGGTCGTTGTCCGGGTGCCGTGGCGTTTGTGGTGATATTCCCGGCGCTGCTTTTGGCGCTGCTTTCGGCATGCTCGTCGGACAGCTACGACACCGGCACGGGCACCTATTCGCTCACTCGGGCGGACTTCGGCGAGATACATTCGGCTGCCCCGAAGACGGCCGACTATATCGTAACGGACGACGGAGACCGCCTCGCGTTGACCGCTCCGAAGACGGCCGACTGGTTGGCAAAGGGCGACACGCTCTACCGCGGCATCATCTACTACAATCTGAAGGAGGACGGCCGCGCCGAAGTGGTGAGCATGGGAGCGGTCCCGGTGCTCTCCGCCAAGCCGCAGGAAGAGTTTGAGGAGGGTGTCAAGACGGACCCGCTGAAGTTTGAGAGCCTTTGGTTGAGCAGGAGCGGGCGCTTTGTCAACATCGGTTTCTACATGAAAGTCGGAGTTGCTGAAGACCCCGAGGCAATCCACACGATAGGTCTCGTCGATGAAGGGACGGTCGATAACGCCGACGGAACGCGCACGGCTGTCTATCGGATGTACCACGATCAGGGTGGCGTGCCGGAGTATTATTCTTCCCGCTATTACGTCAGTATAGCCCGTAAGACCATCGACGCCGACTCCGTAAGACTCCTGATGAACACCTACGACGGCGAAATCGAGCGCGTGACAGCCGTCAGATAATTTTTATTGGAGACTTTATATAAGCGCAAAGGCATACTTATGTAAAGTAACAAACATCGTAAATGCAATAACATAGTAGGGACACATTCTTGTATTTGTCCATCAAACGATTGTTGAAATATCAACGTGGACAGGCGGACAAATACAAGAATGTGTCCCTACTGCGTGCATAAACCAGCCTCCGATACGCTCTTTCACGCTGCAATGATACGCTCAAGCGTATCGGAAAGGCTTATCAGAGCAGCTCCATTGTGTCCGTGGCAATCATCAGTTCCTCGTCCGTGGGAACGACAACGACGGTCACCTTTGAGTCCGGAGCGGAGATAATGGCCTCTTCGCCGTGGATGGTGTTGTTCTTTTCCACGTCGAGCTTGATGCCCATCCACTCCATGTCCTTGCACACATATTCGCGCATGTTGGCCTGATTCTCACCGACACCGGCAGTGAAGACGATGATGTCGACGCCGCCCATAGCTGCTGCGTAGGCACCGACATACTTCTTTATGCGGTAGTTGTACATGTCGAGAGCCAGTATTGCCTTGTCGTCGCCCTTCTCTGCGGCTGCGTCAATCTCGCGCATGTCGCTTGAGATGCCCGTGATGCCGAGCACTCCGCTCTTCTTGTTGAGCAGGTTGGAGATGCCGTCGGCGTCGAGTGAGAGCTTCTTCTGTATGAAAGCGACTGCGCCGCCGTCGATGTCGCCCGAGCGAGTGCCCATCATGACACCCTCCAGCGGGGTCAGACCCATCGACGTGTCGACACACTTGCCGCCGTCGACAGCTGCCACGGAGCCACCGTTGCCGATGTGACAGGTGATGACCTTCTTGTCTTCGGGCTTCACGCCGAGGAAATCGCAGACGCGCTTTGACACGTAGCGGTGGCTCGTGCCGTGGAAACCGTAGCGGCGGATGGCATACTTGTCATACAGTTCGTAGGGGATGGCATACATGTAGGCTTTCTTCGGCATGGTCTGATGGAAGGCTGTGTCGAACACTCCCACCTGCGGCAGACCCGGCATAAGTTCCGAAACGGCCTTCACGCCCTTGAGGTTGGCGGGGTTGTGGAGCGGAGCGAGGTCGCTGCACTCCTCGAAGACCTTGAGCACTTCGTCGTTGAGGACAACGCTCTTGTTGAACTTCTCACCTCCGTGGACCATGCGGTGGCCGACGGCGTCAATCTCCTTGAGGTCTTTGATCACGCCGATCTCGGGGTCGGTGAGCAGGCTGAAGATGAACTTCACGCCCTCGGTGTGCTCCGGGATGTCGTGCATGATCTGTTTCTTCTCGCCGTTAGCGAGCTTTACTTTCACGAACGCGCCGTCAAGTCCCACGCGCTCTGCGCCGCCGGATGTCATCACCGAGCGGTCGTCCATGTTGTATAAGGCGTACTTTATGGACGAAGAACCGCAATTTAAAACAAGTATTTTCATAAATTTAATTTTGAATTATAAGGTATGAGGAGGCTATGTCAAAATTCAAATGAAGCACACCGTAGGGACATATTCTTGTATCTGTCCGTTTGCCACATATTGACAATCAACATTCGTTTGGCGGACAAATACAAGAATATGTCCCTACGGTGTGCTTCACTTGCATTTTGACACATACTCTTCTTCATTCTTCATTTTCTTATTTCTTCGCGTCCATAGCCTGACAGGCGGTGATGGCCACGAGATAGTAGATGTCTTCGACGGAGCATCCGCGGCTCAGGTCGTTGACCGGGCGGGCGATACCCTGGAGGATGGGGCCGATGGCCACGGCGTCACCGAGGCGCTGGACGAGTTTGTAGCCGATGTTGCCGACCTCGAGGTTGGGGAATACGAGGACGTTGGCCTTGCCGGCGATTTCGCTGCCCGGGGCCTTCTTGGCGCCGACGGCGGGCACGAGAGCGGCGTCAGCCTGCAGTTCGCCGTCTATCTTCAGCTCGGGAGCCATCTCCTTTGCCAGGCGTGTGGCCTCGACGACCTTGTCGACGACCTCGTGGCTTGCGCTGCCCTTGGTCGAGAAGCTCAGCATGGCCACGCGCGGGTCGGCAAATCCGGCGACGCTCTTGGCTGTCTGTGCCGTGCAGACGGCTATCTGAGCCAGCTGGCCGGCGTCGGGCATCGGGGTCACGGCGACGTCGCCGACGACGAGGATACCGTTTTCGCCATACTGCGGCTGCTTCGTGATGAGCAGCATCGCACCGCTCACGCAGGTGATGCCCGGGGCGCACTTGATGATCTGCAGGGCGGGACGGAGCGTGTCGCCCGTCGTGCTCAGCGCACCGCTGATCTGTCCGTCGGCACCCTCGGTCTTGATGATCATGCAGCCGAGGTAAAGCGGGTTCTTCACCAGTTCGCGTGCCTTCTCGATGGTCATGCCTTTCTTTGCGCGCAGCTCGGCGAGCAGCTGGGCATATTCCTCGCTCTTCGGGTTGTTCTCCGGGTCGATGAGCGTGGCCTTGCCGATGTGCTCCAGGCCGTACTCCTTGCACATGGCCTCCACCTTCGCCGGGTTTCCGATGAGGATGAGGTCTGCTATACCGTCACGCAGCACCATGTCGGCTGCTTTGAGTGTGCGCTCCTCCTCTGCTTCGGGGAGCACGATGCGCTGTTTGTTGTTTTTCGCGCGTTCGATGATTTGTTGTACTAAATCCATAGTAGTTGCTTGTTAAAATATATATGTATCAATGTTGTTTTTCGGTTACCTTGGGAGGGTGTATTAAAATTCAGTATCAAAATACGAACTCATTTGTAAGCCTTTAAGTGTGGTAATCTCAGTCCCCTCCTTCCGAAGGAGGGGTTAGGGGTGGTTAGTCATATTCTGTTATCTAAAGTGATGATTTATAGAATGTTATTGTTTAACCACCCCTAACCCCTCCTTCGGAAGGAGGGGACTGAGATTACCCCACATAAAGACTTCCGGATGAGTTCACTTTTTGATACCGAATTTTGATACACCCACTACGAGTATTAACGACTACAAAAGTAAGAAAAAAAATCCGTATTAGAGACGGCGGAAGGGATAAAATTTCCCCAACCCCCAAAAACCACCCCAACCCCCAAATCCACCCCAAACCCACCCCAACCCTCCCAAAGGGAGGGAGCTTGATATGCCTTATTGCCTTCCTTCACATCCCCCGAGAGTATCTAAGCTCCCTCCATTCGGGAGGGTCGGGGTGGGTTTTTGGTGGGTTTCTGGGCTTGGTATCTAAAGTGTTAAAAACTCAGAACAATCTTTACAAATGTCTCGCAAAACTTGCACGATTAGGAAATTTCCCGCCTTCGGGTCAAAATTTGCGATTTTTCGGTGGTTTTCATAATGCGCTGACAGTCAACCAAATACATCGCACGGAAAGATTTTTACATATCGGGCGTCTTGCCGTAAGGGCCCCGTTGCAATGCAACGGGGCCCTCGTTGCATTGCAACGGCGTGCTCGTTGCGAGCCAACAACCATGCCGTTGCGATGCAATAAGGCCCTTACGGCTCGGCCGCCAAAATTTTTCGGTCGGAAAACGACGTAGCGATGTTAAAATAGCGGCGTTTTTGTCTCGATTTTGAAGAAAAACGAAGTGTTAAAAATTTGATATTATCGTGACAGAGAAAATCCTCTCCCGGCCTCTCCGAAGGGGAGGAACCGGATATGTCCGACTTCCAATGCACACATCCACAAGTAGGGTCGCGACCCGTCGCGACCGCCTCCGAGCCGCGTGACACCGGCCTCACCCCGGCCCTCCCCTTGGGGAGGGTGCCTCCGGGATGATGAGAGAATGTTCTGACATCTGTAACGTCAACCGGACAAGTTAAACAATGTGGCTCGGAGGCGGTCGCGACGGGTCGCGACCCTACTTGTGGATGCTTATGTCGTTTCAAACATCTCAAATCTTATTTTCGGGCCCGAGTTATGATTTGTAAGTATATCGGGTGAATCTGATTGCAATATCAAATTAAAACAGTCTGATATCTGCCGGATTGCAATCAGACGTCTGATATGTTGTTTTATCAGTATCGCGATGTTGTCATATTGCAACATTTATTAGTACTTTTGCACGCAATATGTCATCAATAGAGACTTTGAGCAAACTTAATGCAACTAAATATGGTAAATGGATTGTACAATGCCGACTATGAGCACGATGCGTGCGGCGTCGGCATGGTGGTCAACATTCACGGTAACAAAAGCCACGAACTGGTCGACAACGCCCTGAAGGTGTTGGAGAACATGCGCCATCGTGGTGCGGAGGGCGCCGACAACAAGAGCGGCGACGGAGCGGGCATCATGCTCCAGATACCCCATGAGTTTCTCCTCCTGCAGGGCATCCCCGTCCCCGAGAAGGGCAAGTACGGCACGGCCCATCGTCAGGGCTGCCGCAGCGTGACGCAGATCGAAATCATGCCGAAGCCGCCCGTCGGACCGGACGACCCGAACAATCCGTGGCCGAACTTCCCCCGCACGTTCAAGACGACGTCAAGCCACGAGGAGGGCTGCACCCGCCGCTGGAACATCAATACGCTCGAATTCCTCGGCAAGGACGGCCGTCTCACCGGTGTGCGCGTTCAGGAGATTGCATGGAAACCCAATCCCGACGGCGGCCGCCCCATCATGGAGCCTGTGGGCCGTCCAGAAGTCATCAAGTGTGAGCTCGTCCTGCTCGCTATGGGCTTCCTCAAACCCCAGCTGCCGCAGTTTGCCCCCAATGTCTTCATCGCCGGTGATGCCGCCACTGGTGCATCGCTCGTCGTTCGCGCCATGAGCGGAGGCCGCAAGGCTGCCGAGGAGGTGGAAAGATATTTTAGGAACCCACCCCAAGCCTGAACCCCAACAACCAACCTAAAACCAACCCCAACGAGGGTTTTGCCGAAGCACACTGTAGGGACAAATTCTTGTATCTGTCCGCCAAATAATTATTGATTTTCAATACGAGGCGGACAGATACAAGAATTTGTCCCTACAGTGTGCTTCGGCAAAACCTTCTGCTTAATATGTATCAGAGTCCATGTAACTCAAAGAGTATTCAAGCTCCCTCCTTTTGGGAGGGTTGGGGTGGGTTTTAGGTTTGGCTTTGGGGTGGGTTTCAGGTTGGTTGTTGGCTTGTGTTTCAGGTTGCGTTTTTATTTTACGCACCTCAGGTTCCTCTCCAGCTGTGCCGTGCTGCTCGCTCCGACCAGCACCGAGGTGACGGCTTTCTGTTCGAGCACCCACTCCAAAGCCATTTCGGAGAGCGTCTTGCCCTGCTGTTGTGCTTCGTCGTTGAGTTTGTGCAAGTGAGCCAGCAGGTTGGGTGTGAGGACATCCTTCTTGAGAAATTTGCCCCGCGACATGCGGCTGTCTTCCGGCACGCCGTTGAGATAGCGGTCCGTGAGCAGTCCCTGTGCCAATGGTGAGAACGAGATGAAGCCGACACCCTCACGCTCACACAGATCCGTGATGCCCTCCTCGATGGGTGCGCGGTCGATCATGTTGATGCGGCCCTGATAAATCAGCAGCGGCACGTCGCGCTCACGCAGATATTTGATGGCCGTCTGCAGGGCCTTGAGCGGCCACCGCGATATGCCGACATACAGTGCCTTGCCGGCGCGCACGACGTCGACCAGCGCCTGAAGCGTCTCTTCGAGCGGCGTCTCCGGGTCGTAGCGGTGGCTGTAGAAGAGGTCCACATAGTCCAGACGCATGCGCCGCAAACTCTGGTCGAGGCTGGCCATGAGATACTTCCGTGAGCCCCAGTTGCCGTAGGGGCCGTCCCACATGTCATATCCCGCCTTCGTGCTGATGAACAGTTCGTCGCGGTAGGGCCGGAAGTCGTCGTCCATCAGCCGTCCCATCGTCTCCTCGGCGCTGCCGTAGGGCGGGCCGTAGTTGTTGGCCAGATCAAAGTGGGTGATGCCGTGGTCGAAGGCATAGCGTGTTATCTCGCGGCTGCGCGTGTAGTCGTCGACGCCGCCGAAGTTGTGCCAGAAGCCGAGGCTCACCTTGGGCAACAGCACTCCGCTGCGGCCGCATCTCTTGTATTGCATGCCGTTGGCATAACGGCTCTCGTTTGCAACGTATTTTTCCATAGGCAGTCAGTTGTTTTAGTACACATCGCAAAGTTATATAAAAATTTCGAGAAACACCGCCTCAGATGCAAAAAAGGGTAACAAGCCTACAACCCTACATGCCACCTAAAAACCCCACAACCCTACAACCCACCTAAAACCCCCACAACCCTCCCGAAGGGAGGGAGTTTGAATACCTTAAAGCATATCAGACCCGAAGGTGTTGCAGAACGCACACGGTAGGGACATATTCTTGTATTTGTCCGCAAATAAAATATTTAATATAAAAACATGGCTTGCGGACAAATACAAGAATATGTCCCTACCGAAAGCATGCAGCTGTATCACTCCAAATATCGGATGAACCTTTTATTTTCAACGCAAAGACGCTATTTTAAACGCAAAGACGCAAAGACACAAAGAGGGCGCCGCCGCGCATACGGAAGTACGCAAAGGCATGACAGACGTCATGCAACAACACTTGCACGTATGTCGCAACACACCGAACGGCGCAGCGCATGACGTCTGTCATGCCTTTGCGTACTTCCGTATGCGCGGCGGCGCCCTCTTTGTGTCTTTGCGTCTTTGCGTTGAAAAGTTTAAAATAGCGTCTTTGCGTTGAAAAAAACATCCGTCTTCCCAACAATGTGCTTCCACCGCATTTTGATACATCCACAGTGAGATTTCCCCACGTAAAGACTTTCAAATGTGATATTTATTTGAAATATCACTCCGGATGTCGGATAAGCCGGATTTTTATTATCTTTGCAACCGACAAGCTGCATCCCGGCAAACTGTGAATGAATTCACATTGCGTCCGGCCGTGCTCCATCGTTACAATAATATAATAATACAATAATATAATAATACAGACCTGATGACACTGCTGACAATCATCCTTTTGCTACTGGCCGTGGTTCCGGCATACTCGCAACCGGCCAATCCCATCATCCTCGATGCCTATTCCGCCGACCCCTCGGCCCATGTCTTCGGCGACACACTGTGGGTCTATCCCAGCCACGACAGGGACGACGCCGTCTCGTTCTCGATGGAGGACTATCATGCTTACAGCACCACCGACATGGTGACGTGGCGCGATCATGGCGTCATCTTCAACCCGCTCCGCCAGACCTCATGGGCGAAGAGCGCGGCGTGGGCCCCCGACTGCGTCTTCCGCAACGGCCGCTACTACCTCTATTATCCCACCGACAAGCGGCACATCGGCGTGGCCGTGAGCGACACGCCCTACGGACCGTTCCACGACCCGCTCGGCCGGCCGCTCCTTTCGATAGACTCTCCCGGTGTGGTGTGCGACAGAGACTTCATCGACCCCGCCGTCTTCATCGACGACGACGGCCAGGCCTACCTCTTTGTCGGGCAGAACACCGTCTGCTGCGTCCGGTTGAATGACGACATGGTGTCCTACGACGGCACGGTGCACATCGTCGAGGGCGTCAGAGACTTCTTTGAAGCCGTGTGGGTCCACAAGCGCGACGGCATCTATTACATGTCCTATTCCGACGGTCCTTTCCACGGTCACGAGCCGCGCATAGCCTATTGCACCGCCACGTCACCTCTGGGCCCATATACATACAGGGGCGTCATACTCGACCCGGTCAACAGCGGCACCAACCATCATTCCATCGTCAACTACCGCGGTCAGGACTATCTCTTCTACCATACGGCCGACATCTCGCGCCACCTCGCACCCGACTACCACTGCGGCGTGCGCCGTTCGGTCTGCGTCGACTCGCTCTTCTACAATCCCGACGGCACCATACGCAAGGTGCGTCCCACGCTCGATGCGTCGCGGCTCAGCCTTGACGGCATCGACGACAGGCGCAAGGCGTCACTCATCGCCGGCAGCGTCAGGCAGCCGTCGATAGCCAAACGCACGTTCATGTTTGACCCGAAACATGCCGACTCGAAGCTGCCGCTTCGCCGCCATCTGCAGACACTCGTCGACAGCGTCTCTGCCGTGGGCGGAGGCACGGTCGTGGTGCCGGCGGGCGACCACTTCATGGACGGACCGCTGGAGCTGAAGAGCGGCGTGCGTCTTCATCTGAAGGACGGCGCCGTGTTGCGGTTCACGTCGGAGCCCGACGCCTATCTGCCCGTGGTGCTCACGCGCTGGGAAGGTACGGAAGTCTATGGCCGTTCGTCGATGATCCGCGCCTGCGGACAGACTGACGTCGCCGTGACCGGCGAGGGTTCGGCCACCATCGACTGCGGTGGCGCGGTGATGGCGCGGTGGGGCATGCCGACAGATGTGGACGAGTTTGAGGAAAACATCCACGGCACCCACGGCGAGACACCGGAGATGCCGGACGTCCGTCGGCTGCGGCAGATGGGCGACGACCTGACGCCGGTGGCCGACCGCGTGTTCGGCGAGGGCACCCGGCTGCGCCCCTGCGGCATCGAGTTCAACGCCTGCCGCCGCGTGCTCATCGACGGCATACGGCTGAAGGACAGTCCCTTCTGGTGCATCCATCCGCTCTATTGCGAGGATGTGACGGTCCGCCGCGTCACCATCGACTCCCATTTCCCCAACAACGACGGCTGCGACCCCGAGTCGAGCCGCCGCGTGCTCATCGAGGACTGCACCTTCCGCACCGGCGACGATGCCGTGGCCATCAAGTCCGGACGTGACGCCGACGGCCGGCGTGTGGGCCGCCCGTCAGAGGATATCGTCATCCGCCGCTGCCGTTTCTTCAGCCGGTGCAACGGACTGTGCATCGGGTCGGAGATGTCCGGCGGCGTCAGCGGTGTCTATATGACCGACATCGAGGTGGGTGACGTCAAGAACGCCCTGCTCTTCAAGTCCAATCTCGACCGCGGCGGCTATATAGAAGATGTGTTTGTCGACTCCATCACCATCGGCGATGTGGCCGGCGCCGTGCTGCGTTTTGAGACCAACTATTTTGGCTATCGCGGCGGCAACCATCCCGCACGCTATTCCGACTTCCGCATCAGCAACGTCTCGGCACGTTCCTCCGCGGCCTATGCCATCTATTTCGACGGCAACGAGGCCGAACCCATCCGTGACATCCGTGTCCGCAACTTCTCCGTGGCCGACGCGCCCCATCCCCACTATCTCTTCCACACCCGCCGCTGCACGTTCGAGGACTGCACCGTCGGCGGCGCCGTGTTGCCGGTGACGCTGCCGGAGAGCGCCGCGAGACAGCAGTGCGACGTGTGGTGAGAGGCCGCGCCTATACGCACGTGTTTCCGTCTTCGTCCTTGACCGTGCCGAAGACGTCTCTTGTGCCGTAGCCGACAGTATGTCCGAATTTGTCCACGATGCGGACACTCTCGCCCATGTTGTTCATCACGCCGAGCGCTCCGAGTGCTATTCCGAGTGCGCAGGCTATGAAACCGGCGATGATGGCGATGGCGATGAAGAGCATGCCGAGTATCATGATGGAGTAGGCGATGCCGCTGCCGCAGACGACGTAGAGCAGCGCATAGAAAACACCGTCAGCCCAACGCTTTTTCGTAAACTGCCATATCATGCCGATGACCGCCGGGACGAGCATGGTGGCGAAGCACAGGACGTAGGCCATGCCCGGCAACCGGCCGTCCATGAAGTAGTTGACCCACATCAGAATCAGCAGTATCACGCCCGCCGCCAACGGCAGAAAGACACACATCGAGAGCCACAGCGGCGCGTATTCCACCTCTCCGTCTGCGGATTTTCCGGCCTTGCCGCTGCCGGCGGTCTTGCGCCAGAAACTCTTGACCCACACGATGGCGAACAGGACAAACTGCGTGGCAAACACCGCCCCCATCAGGACGAGGTTCAGGATCGTGTGCCACCAGCCGCCGCACTTGGACGGCGAGACAAACCACAGCATGTTCTGGTAGAAGCTCAAGATGTACATGACCTCCGCGCCGGCAGTCACCATCAGCGCCACGGCAGTCGTGACGAGACCTGCGGAGGCGAATCGTTCGACTTTGGAGCTCACGGCGTAGGCCACCATGCCGACGGCCAGCGCGACGAAAATCAGGTAGAGCAGGGTCATGTGGCCCGGTGTCGCGTTCATCGCCCATTCCATCTGTCTGACGAGAAAGCGCTCTTCCATGCCGCGGTTCTTTATGGAGCTGTCGTGGACGAAGACGAGCCTGTCGTCCGGCGATGTCTTGACGGGATATACCTGTGCATAGTCGACAAAGCCCTTGATGCCCTTGTGTGTGACGGGGAGATACATGATGCGTTCGCCTTCGTTGGCGACTATATATGCCGCCGTCTCTTCGTTGGCGAAGAGCGTGTCCCCCTTTTCGATTGTTGCCAGTTCGCTCCTGCCCACACCCGTATCGGTGTTGACGAGTTTTGTGTCGCTCAGGCTCACGTAAGCCTTGTTTTCGGCCGGTGCCGTGACGGCAGTGAGGATGGCGACGAGTAGTACTGATAGGATTTTTCTCATCATTGTGTAATTGTTTTGGTGGTTAGTGAAAAAAGTGCTCTCCCTTGAAAAAATCGCTGTTGTCTGCAATCAAGACCTTGCTATTCTGTTCTTGATTGTTTGCTATTCTGCTCTTGATTGTTTGCTATTTTGTTCTCTCATTATATAGTCTTACACTTTGCGCAGTGGATCGCGCATTACGGTGTTTGGGCAAAGATAATAAATAATCTTTAATATCCTATAAAACAAAGGCTTAAAAAGCCTCTTCGGCTTCCTTCTTCTCAAAAAAAAGCATCTGCACACATCTTTTTATCTCTGTTTGTATGCAACACAACATGCCCTTTTGAAAGTCTTTAAGTGCGGTAATCGCAGTCCCTTCCTTCGCAAGCTACTCTCAGCACACATCTTTTTATCTCTGTTTGGATGCAACACAACATGCCCTTTTGAAAGCCTTTAATGTGGGGTAATTGCAGTGTGGGTGTATCTTCGGTATCAAAATGTGAACTCATCCGGAAGTCTTTATGTGGGGTAATCGCAGTCCCCTCCTTCCGAAGGAGGGGTTAGGGGTGGTTAAACAATAACATTCTATAAATCCTCACTTTAGATAACAGAATATGACTAACCACCCCTAACCCCTCCTTCGGAAGGAGGGGACTGCGATTACCACACATAAAGGCTTCAGAGCAAGTTCTGCAACATCTTCGAGCTTGAATACCTTAAAGCGTATCAGACACCTCCGTTTTGGGGAGGTAGGGTAGGGCCGTTTCGGTGCTTTTTTCTTTTAATTGTTAAAAAATGATTACAAATCCGTTTCTATCTAAAAACAGCGTCATTTTTGTTTTGTTCGTATGGATATTTGCACTATATTTGCGGTATTATTAATAATAATCTTTAAAATAAGTGTTTTATTATGAAACAACTCTACATGTTTAAGTCCCTCTTGATCGCCTGCATCATGATGCTTTTCGGGGGGGGTAATTTTGCGTTTGCGCAAAATTTGAAGACAATTGAGTCTAATTTTATAGACAAGAACTTAACTGTTGGTGAGGGTGAATTAAGTTGGACAGCATCCATTAGTGCTAATTCTTTCGAAGGAAGTAGCCCTAATAGAGGTGTGCAGTTCGGTGCAGCTAAAGGCAAATTTACATTGACGTCAAATAAAGATATAGCCAATGTAACTAAAATAGAAATAACAGGTTCAACAAATGATACTGGCAAGAAAAATACGATCAGTATAAAAGTAGGTAATACAACTTTCTCCCCTAACTCAATTTCTTTAGAAAAAGTGAATAATACTATTTGGGCTTTTGAAGGTGATGGAAGCGGAACTATTGTAATAAGTTGTAATGACGTCCAAAAATCTATCTATTTCAAAAAGATAGTCGTTACATATTCCGATAAAAATAATCAGGAATTCTATTTTCCCACTTCTGAGGCTACGGCAATAATAGGTGAGGATTTTACTGCCCCCGAACTGACAAACACTTATGAAGATAAAAATGTCACTTATTCGAGTTCTGTAGAAACCGTTGCTACTGTTGACGCAGAGGGTAAAGTTAGTCCACTGAGCGTAGGAACAACGGTAATCACAGCAACGCTTGCATCTGACAATACAGTTACGGCTTCATACACTCTGACAGTGAAAGAAGCCGGACTCAAGACCATGACCTTGTCCATAGACCCTGCGGCCGGAACATATCCTGCGGCACAAACAGTTACGTTGACATCTTCTTTTGATGGTGCCAAGATATATTATACGACAGACGACACAGAACCGACAACAGAATCCGCAGAATATACGGCTGCTATTCCTGTCACAATCAGCGGAACAACAGTCAAGGCTCTCGCAGTAGCCGAAGGTTATGATAATGCGACAACAGAAGCCGCATACACCATCAAGCCCGATCAGCCTGCGTTCAGCGAAGAGTCAAAAACATTTAAGGATCCATTGGCCGTGACGCTGACCTTGCCCGAAACTGCTTCAGCCGGTGCTAAGATTCACTATGCGATAGGTGGAACTGCAACGGCAGAATCAGACGTTTACGACGGAACGCCAATCACAATTAGCGGCGAGAATGACGGCGACAAGATTATTCTTCATGCAGTAGTGGTCGATGAATACGGCAATGTGGGCATGGAGAAGTTTTGCACTTATACATATTCAGATGCCATCGTCTTTGACTTTACGGCAAATCCGAATGTGTGGGGTATTGAGCCTACAAGCAATAATAGTGTAAGTAATACAGACGGTAAGGAACTTGAAGTCGCTGGTGTTGTGCTGACGACAACATCAGGATCGGGATCAAAGACTTGTATATGGAATACTCCAGAACTCCGCATGTATTCAGGTAGTACAATAACGTTTACAGCTCCTGTCAATTATGAGATTGTTTCTGTGGCGTTTACCGGTGCTAAAGGCACACTTAAAGAAACAGGCACGACTACAAATATTTCTGCCAATGGTGGTCTGTGGACGGGCAATAAAGAGAGTGTTACGTTTGAAAATGTTGCCAATAGCCAAATCAAGACTATATCCGTTACTCTGAAAGAAATGCCAGCCCCCACCACCGGCACCTTCACCTTTGTCGCTCAGGATGCTGATGGCAACTATTACGCTACGTTCAGCACTGACCATTATATCGTATTCCCGGAGGAAGTTGAGCTTTCCGCGGTGAACGGCATCAATGAAGACGGAACTTTGCATTACTTTGTTAAAAGACTTGAGACAATGACTGTTACTGACGAAGTGGGCTCAGTGAAGGGTAGTCTCGTTCCGAAAAACACCGGTGTGCTGCTGAAAAGTTCGAAAGCCGAAGTAACCTACTATTTCCCCACGAGCAATATTACTGGAAGCATTAATAGCTGGTTTAAGCCGGTAACGAATGAGGACGGAACGTTCGAGGGTCGCGAAGGCTACAAATATTATAAGTTGGCATACAACGACTATGAGGCAAAGACAGGACTCGGATTCTATTGGGGTGCGGAAAATGGTGCGCCGTTTAAGTCGAAGAAGGGTCTGGCATATCTCGAAATTCCGGAAACGACAACTTCCGGAGCTGCTCCGACACACTTCCTCATCGGCGGCGGCACGGACGGCATCAGCAATGTCGAGAGCGACGTGAAGGCTGACAAGGACGGCGTCATCTACAACATAGCCGGACAGCGCGTCAACGCAGCCACAAAGCCCGGACTCTACATCATCGGCGGCAAGAAAGTCGTTGTCAAATAATAAAGCAAGAAAGAATTTATCAAAAGAATAAAAAAGTAAAAACGAAATGACAATGAAGAAATATATCAAACCCGAAATAACAGTCGTGGACATCGAGACGGAAAACATCTTGGTTGCCAGCTTGACTACACCCTCAGACTCCCTCCCGGGCCACGAGATAGGCAACGAAAATAACAACGTGTTTTCCAAGGGTCACACCGACATCTGGGGATTTGACGAGGACGAAGACTAATATCGTCTTCCGGCGGTAACGACGCCGCGAAAACAACTAAGTATGGCTGCGGCCGAAGAGACGACAAACGCTCTTCGGCCGCAGTCGCTTTTTTCGGCCGCAGTCGCTTCCGCATGGAGAACTGACGCCGATGTGCCATCCACACAGTCTCCTCCCCTTTGGGGAGGTCGGGTGGGGCTTTCAGTCGGGTGGGGCCTCTCGCCGGGTGGAACTTTGACCTTATTCGTAAACGTTTACGTCTAAAAAACATTGCCGCGGCAGACCGATAATCGGAATTTTGCCGTAAATTTGCCATTTGAATAATCAGACCTTGTTATACTACAACCGAATCTATAAACCCCAAACATATCACATTATGAAAAGATTACCTATCTTATTGTCCTCTCTCCTCATAGGCGCGGCCGCTTCATGGGCAGACATGGGACAGACCGTCACCATCGACGGAACGGTGGTCGCCAAGTTCGCCACCGGACTGACCTTTGACGGCGACAACGTCATTCTCTCCTTTGAGGACGGTACGAGCCAGACAGCAGACATGTCGCTCGTCTCCATCGACCTGACATACGATGCCTCGGCCATCACAGAAGTCACGACCGGCAGTGAGGCCGCAACGCGCGTCTACACCATCGGCGGCCAGTATGTCGGAACGACGACGGAAGGACTGCCCGGCGGACTCTATATCGTCAACGGAAAGAAAACAATAATCCACTAATGCAGAAAGGAAACACGAGAATGAAGAAGTTTACACATTATTATATATATAGCATCCTCGCGTCAGTGATGATGCTCTCGGCCGCCACGGCCACAGCCCAGACATGGGACTTCTCGTCTGTCAGCGCCACCGACAAGACCAACCTTGCCGCCGACGCCGCCGGCTGGACACACGAATCGTCATCGAGCAACGACCGCTATAAGAACGTCGGGACGTATGACGTCGAGCCGCTCAAGGCCAACGGTGCCGAACTGGAGTTCACCCGGGGTATGCTCTTCACCATCACGGCGGCCGACGCCGTGCGTGTTGACATCAAGGGCAAGCGCATGGCGATGAACAAGGCGCTGACCATCACACTCAAGGACCTTAAGGCCGGCGACAAGCTGACCATGAAGTGCAAGACGTCGAAGTCGGGCACGGCACGCGGCGTCAATGTCACCAACCTCACGGCGGAGAGCGGTTCGTTCAACTCGACTTCCGCCGACGACCAGACCAACGTGGCCACTGTCACGGCCGACGGTGACGTCACGCTGACCAACACGGGCGGACTCTATGTCTACGCCATCAGCGTCACTGACCCCTCGGGCGGCGGCGACACGCCGGTTCCGGGCGGCGACGACCACTCGACGACGCTCAATACGACGCGCAGTCAGGCCCAGCTGACGACGGCCGGCAACGTCATCAAATACTACAACACGGCCGACGTGGCCGGCATAGCCATCGACCGCGCAGCCGGAACGGTCACCGTGACACCTAAGTCGGGCGACTGGACGGATGTCTTCACACGCTCGGTGAGCAACATCGCCTTCTCCAAAGCGTCGCAGACGGGCGGCGGCTCGGACATCGAAAACGCCGGAGTGGTCATCACCCGCGCCGAAGGATGGAACGAGTCTGTATATGCCGAGTGGCAACTGCTCGACGGAGCGACATCATATAAAGTATATGTCAAGGGCGGAAAGCACGCCGACTGGACGGCCGTCGACCGCGAACTCGTCCGTAACTACGGCACCTACGGGCGTGTCGATGTGGTCGGTCTGACGGCTGCGGCAGACTACGCGCTGAAGGTTGTGCCTGTCATCGGCGGCACAGAGGATGAGACGAAGGCCAGCACGGCGTCGGGAATGACCGTCAGGAGCTATGACCGCTCGGGCTTCGCACACTTCAACAACAGCGGTGTTGGAGCATACGAGGACGACGGAACGCTCAAGGCCACGGCCCGCGTGATATACGTTACGGCCCAAACGGCAAAGACGGTGACGCTCGATGTCGTCACCAGTTCAAATGGAAGTACAACCGAATTTACCGGTTTGCAGGCCATTATCAACGCTTATCAGAAAGGACTGGAGACCCGTCCGCTTGCCATCCGCATCGTCGGAACCATCCGCGACACGGACATGGATTCGTTCGGAAGTTCAGCCGAGGGTCTGCAGGTGAAGGGAAAGAACAACACGACGCCGATGAACATCACCATCGAGGGTGTCGGTGAGGATGCCGCCATCTGGGGCTTCGGCATGCTGTTGCGCAATGCGGTGAGCGTCGAGTTGCGCAACTTCGCCGTCATGCTTTGTATGGACGATTGCATCTCGCTCGATACGGACAACAAGTATTGCTGGGTTCACCATATCGACCTCATGTACGGTAATACCGGTGGCGACAGCGACCAGGCAAAGGGCGACGGCTCGGTTGACATCAAGAGCGACTCGCAGTATATCACCGTGGCCTACTGCCACTTCCTCGACTGCGGAAAGACGTCGCTCTGCGGTATGAAGAGCGAGTCCGGACCTAACTATATCGACTACCATCACAACTGGTTTAACCATAGCGATTCGCGTCATCCGCGTGTCCGCACGATGACCGTGCACGTCTGGAACAACTACTATGACGGTTGCGCCAAGTACGGCGTGGGTGCAACGATGGGCTCGAGCGTATTTGTGGAGAACAACTATTTCCGCGGAACGAAGGACCCGATGATGATCTCTCAGCAGGGAACGGACGGCAAGGGCGACGGCACTTTCTCGGGAGAGGCCGGCGGTATGATAAAGAGCTACGGCAACGTGTACGCCGAGAAGGGCGCAAGCAGCAACTATACCGTTATCACCCATCATGAGAGCGCTACCGATTTCGACTGCTATGAGGCTGCCACACGCGATGAGCAGGTGCCTTCCGCATATAAGGCTCTCGTGGGCGGAACGACTTACAACAACTTCGACACCGACCCGTCGCTCATCTACAACTATACTCCCGCCGCCGCGACGGACGTTCCCGCTGTCGTGACAGGCTACTGGGGAGCCGGCCGTCTGAACAAGGGTGACTTCCACTGGACATTCAACAACGCCCTCGATGACACCGACTATTCCGTCATCACGGAGATGAAGAACGCTCTGAAGAACTACCAGAGCAAGCTCGTGGGCATTTTTGAATGATGGGCCTCACCCCCGGCCCCTCCCCAAAAGGGAGTGGAGATGTATGCGACAGAGTCGATAATTACCGGATATTATATATTAATGTATTTATCACCGGATAGATGTTACATAACGAAGAGATGGCTGCGCAATGAACTTTGCGCAGCCATCTCTTTTAATCGGCATTGTTCATAACTATTTCTATCGGACAAAAAGTGACCCTGTAGAAAATCATTGGAGTTTCATAAAAAAGAATTGGCTGCGCAGAACTCACTGCGCAGCCAATTCTTCATTTTATAATTCTCTATCGCCCGCAGGCCGACAACTCGTTGTTTATAATTCTAAAATAATAGGCTCTGTAGCAAATTACTCCCCTCCCTCTTGGGGAGGGGCGGGGGTGAGGCTCCTCTTCACGCTCCTTTCTGTCTTGTTCCCATGCGTGCCTCGACGACATTGACAACGTAGTCGCCCAGTTTCTCACATTCGCTGACGATATCCATATACATCGTACCCATCTCGTAGGTGTATTCGTGGTTGTTGACGTCGTTGATGTTTTGCGTGCGGAGCTGGTTGCGGTAGTTGTTGATTTCGTTCTCGATGTTGAACGAGCGGTTGGCGTCGAAGTTGTCCTTGCGTCCCGTCATGAGGACATTCATCTGCGTGAGCGAGTCGTCAGTCAGTTCGAGCATCTGGTGGAGATGTTCATACTGCTTCTCGGTGAAGTCGTCCTTGCCCGCCAGTTTGCGGTTGAGCGTGCGTGCGATGTTGTAGCAGCTGTCGCCGATGCTCTCTATCTCCGAGATTTCGCGGAGCATGGCTCTGATCTTGTCCTTCGTGTCGTCGCTCAGGTGTGCGTCGCTGACGTTGTTGAGATACTTCGCAATCTCTATCTCCATGTTGTCGCTGATGCCCTCATACTTCTCTATGCGTGAGTAGAGTTTGTTGAAAGCGTTGGTGTCGGTCGTGCCGAGCAGCTCGCGGACGAGTCCGAACATGCGCTGTATGCGCTTTCCGAACGACTGTATCTCCTTCTGTGCTTCCAGAACGGAGAGCTCCGGTGTCTTCATGATGGTGTTGCCGCCGATGTAGCGCAGGCGGAAATCCTCTTCCTCGTCGGCCTTGCGGGGCTTGATGGCCCAGCAGCAGAAGCGTTCTATCTGCGGGATAAACCAGATGAGAATGAACGTGTTGGTCACGTTGAACATCGTGTGGAACGTCGCCAGGACGAACGACAGACGCACGGCGTTGATGCTCTCGGCCGTCGGGTTGACGCCGTTGAGCGAGCAGACGAAGTTGACGAAGGGGAAGAATACGGACAATACCCAGATTACGCCGAAGACGTTGAAGAACATGTGTGACAGGGCAGCCCGCCGGGCCTGTGTGTTGCCCGTCATGGCGGCGAGGTTGGCCGTGATGGTCGTGCCGATGTTCTCGCCCATGACCAGCGCGATGCCGGGATAGATGGACAGCACGCCGCTCGTGCAGAGCACCATCGTGATGGCCATCAGGGCGGCCGACGACTGTACGCAGAAGGTCAGTATGGTGCCGATGACGAGGAAGGCGAGTATCGTTCCGAAGTTGTTGGGATCAAACTGGGAGAAAAATTCGGCCAGCGAGGCGTTGTGTGCGAGGTCCATCTCCTTGCCCGTCAGGTTGAGTGTGCCGAGGGCGAAGAACATGAATGAAGCTCCGAAGAGGAAGTCGCCGATATACCTGTACTTCTTCATGTATATCAGGACGATGCCGATGAGGAATGCCGGCCAGACGAAGTTGGTGATGTTGAACGAGAATCCGGCACTCATGATCCATGCCGACAGTGTCGTTCCGATGTTGGCACCCATGATGACGGAGATGGCCTGGGCCAGGGTGAGCAGTCCGGCGTTGACGAAAGAGACCGTCATCACCGTCGTTGCGGCAGACGACTGAACCGACGCCGTGACAAACATTCCGGTGAGCATGCCCGTGAAGCGGTTGGTAGTCATCGCCCCGAGGACGTGGCGCAGCTGTGAACCGGCCATTTTCTGAAGAGCCTCACTCATGGCTTTCATACCGTAGATGAGCAGGGCGATGGCGCCAATCAGCTTGAAAATAATAATTATAGACATATTTTTGTTTTATTTAATTGCCTGTCGGTTTCCAAATCACTTATTTTGAGTAACTTTACCGCAATGTAAGAAGCTAACCACAAAACCTTATGATTATGGAAAAAGAGATACAAATCCGTTGCAAAAATAATAAAAAAACATTAAATATATGCATCGGCAGTACACTTTCTGAAATATTTCGTCAACTGAATATCGAAGTGGAGTACGGTCCGGTTTGTGCCCGGGTCAACAACAAGGTGGAGGGGATGCACTATCGCGTCTACCAGTCGAAAGAGGTCGAATTTCTCGGCCTGCGCTCGCCGTCGGCCTTGCGCAACTACACCCGCACGCTCTTCATGGTGCTCTGCAAGGCAGTGACCGATCTCTTCCCCGACGGCCATGTGGTGATCGACATCCCCGTGTCCAACGGCTACTACTGCAATCTCAACATCGGGCGGCCCGTCACCGACGCCGATGCCGACGCCCTGCGCACGCGGATGAAGGAGCTGATCGACGCCGGACTGCCCATCCATCGCCATGAGACCACCACGGAGGAGGCCGTCGAGATGTTCCGCGCTATGGGGGAGATGGCCAAGGTGAAACTGCTCGAGAGCACGGGCCACCTATATACCATATATTATGACCTCGACGGCTATCGCGACTATTATTACGGAGCGCTGCTCACCAACACCGCCGACCTCCACCTCTTCGGTCTGGAGCGATACTATGACGGTCTGCTCCTGCGCGCCCCGTCCGCCGAGGACCCGTCTCGTCTCGGCCCCCTGATCCGTCAGGACAAGATGTTTGACATCTTCCGCGAGCACCACCGCTGGCAGAACATACTCGGTCTGACCGCCATCGGCAGCCTCAACGAGGCCATCGACCGCGGCTGGTCGGCAGAACTCATCAATGTCTCGGAGGCACTTCAGGAGAAGAAGATTGTCCGCATCGCCGACGAGATAGCCTCACGGCCGGACATCCGCATGGTGCTCATCGCCGGGCCGTCGTCGAGCGGCAAGACCACCACGTGCAAGCGCATCTCCATACAGCTCCTCGCCAACGGCATCCGACCCGTCGACATCTCGCTCGACGACTATTTCGTGGACCGCGAGAAGACACCGCGCGACGCCTCGGGCGACTACGACTTCGAGAGCATCCACGCCCTCAACATCCCGCTGCTCAACGCCCAGCTCGCCGCTCTCTTTGCCGGCGAGGAGGTGGAGCTGCCGCGCTACAACTTCCAGACCGGCCGCAGCGAGATGAGCGGACGCCGGTTGAGGCTGCGTGAGGGCGAGGTGCTCGTCGTCGAGGGCATCCATGCGCTCAATCCGGAGCTGACGGCGCAGATTCCCGACAGTCTGAAATATCGTGTCTATGCCTCGGCGCTGACCACAATACTCATCGACGAGCACAACTATGTCCCCACGACCGACAACCGTCTCTTGCGCCGCATCATCCGCGACTATAAATACCGCGGGTGCAGTGCCCGTGAGACCATACGCCGCTGGCCGTCAGTCCGTGCGGGCGAAAACCGCTGGATATTCCCCTATCAGGAGCAGGCGGACATGATGTTCAACACGGCCATGCTCTTCGAGCTGGCTGTCATCAAGACTCAGGCCGAGCCGCTTCTGGAGCAGGTGCCGGAGAACTGTGAGGAGTACAGCGAGGCCTACCGGCTGTTGAAGTTCCTTCGCTACATCCGTCCCATCCCCTACGATCAGGTGCCGTCGACATCGTTGCTACGCGAGTTCCTTGGCGGAAGCTCGTTCAAGTATTGATTTGGGGGATTATACCCCCCCTAAAACCCACCCCAACCCTCCCGAAGGGAGGGAGCTTGAATACCTTAAAGCATATCAGACCCGAAAGTGTTGCAGAACTCGTTGAGGAAGTCTTTAAGTGGTGTAATCTTAGTCCCCTCCTTCGGAAGCTACTCTCTGCACACATCTTTGCGATTATGATGAAACAACGTAAGGATACTCATCGGGAAACCTTTAAGTGGGGCAGTCGCAGTCCCCTCCTTTCGAAGGAGAGGTTAGGGGTGGTTAAACAATAACTATATGAAAATCATTGTTTTGGATAATAATGGATGACTAACCACCCCTAACCCCTCCTTCGGAAGGAGG
>JAFULM010000002.1 GCA_017483185.1 Prevotella sp.
AATTTCATCATGAACATCTGTGCAGCACTTACGGCGTATTCCTTTTTCGAGAACAAGCCGGAGGCCCTGCCTGTACATGTGGAAAAATCAAACCAAATCACACTCTTTTGAACAAAACTTATCCCGAACTCGCGTAAAATTTTGTCGGCCGTCTTGCCGTAAGGGCCCCGTTGGGTTGCAACGGCATGGTTGTTGGCTCGCAACGGGGCTGCCGTCGTGATGCAACGGCGGCCCCGTTGCAATGCCGTAAGGGCCTTACGGCTCGGGAAAAACGGCGAAAATGTTGCACACTTTCAAGATTTTTGCCGTAACACGCTGGTCGTCAGGGAGAAAAAGATGTACGCGCAAAACTCGCATATTTGAGGCCGAGGGAAGACTTCGCGGAAAATCCGTGTTAAAATGGAGACCGTTTGTAAGATTTATTCTGAATTTAACATTTTCCTCCGTTCGGCCGTTCCCGGTCGTCGGGAGCGTGGCGCACGACCTCCCTCGATATTGTTCGTCGGTCGGGGCGCTTGTCCGTGGGGTGGGAGGTCGGCCGGTCACGTCGCGCCCGCGATATGTCGACCTGCTCTCTGCACACATCTTTGTCACAGTTCATACATACTTATGTATCACCCGCAAGTAGGGTCGCGACCCGTCGCGACCGCCTCGTGGGCACATAATCAATAGCCTGACGAAACGTGTATATAAGCCAACTGAACGTGTTGTATCAGTTGGCAAGGAGGCGGTCGTGACGGGTCGCGACCCTACTTGCGGGTGATGCATAACTGCGATAAAAGATGTGTGCAGAGAGTAAATATGTCTCCGACGGGTCGTTACACCTTATTAATATGATAGCCGCCGTCGCGGAACCCCGGATTTGGCAGCTATTTTCCCCGTTTTCACATTTTTTGTCCTTATATTGTATTGTTTTTTACTACAAACAGTAAATTTTAAGCACAATTTGTTGGCTGTTAAAAAATAATTATTTACTTTTGCACAATAATTGTCTAAAGTGCATATTGTTTTAAAGTATAATTTAGTATAGGTATGAAAAAGTTATTACTTGCGCTGGCTTTCGCCGGCATCTCTGTAGCCGGTATGGCACAGAACAATGAGACAAACGTACCGGAAATGAAGTATAGCGTAGCTACAAATTCATTCTGGAGTAATTGGTTCGTCCAGGCAAACGTTGCCGGAACAGCGTTCTACAGCAACGAAGAGCAGGGATGGGATCTCTCCAAGAGTCCTTTCAAGGGCTTCCGTAACAACCTCGGCTTCTCTGTAGCTGTTGGTAAGTGGTTCACACCGGGCATCGGTCTCCGTACAAAGTTCAACGGAGTTTGGGGCCGCACAGTAGGCGCTGAAGCCAAGGGTAAGGAATGGAGCAAGGACGACAATGCAAACAAGTATTGGACATTGAACGAGCAGGTGCTCTTCAACCTGAGCAATCTCTTCTGCGGATATAGCGACACTCGCGTTTGGAACTTCATCCCCTACTTCGGTGGTGGTATCGGACGCAACATGTCTGCCAACACTTACGCAATGGGTCTGTCTGCCGGTATCCTCAACACATTCCGTCTGAGCGATCGTTTCGCCCTCAACTTCGAGTTGGGCTACAGCCTGTGGGAGACCGACATGGACGGTATCTCATACGGTGCATGCGATGTTAAGTCAGGTCCTGCAAGCCGCGACCAGATGTTCAACGTGGAAGTCGGTCTGACCTACAACCTCGGCAAGACCCGCTGGAACAAGACTCCTGACGTAGACGCTCTCAAGGCTCTCTCTCAGAGCCAGATCGACGCTCTCAACGCACAGCTCTCTGACTCTCAGAACGAGAACGCTAAGCTGAAGAACATGCTGGCTAACCAGAAGCCCGCTGAGACTGCAACAAAGGTTGTTAAGGAAATCGCAGCTGCTCCGGTATCTGTATTCTTCAACATCGGCAAGTCTCGCATCGCTTCCAAGAAGGACCTCCAGAACGTTAAGGACCTCGTAGAAGTAGCCAAGGCTAACAACTCTAAGATTGTCGTTACAGGTTATGCCGACAGCAAGACCGGTAGCGCAGCCTTCAACAAGAGCCTCAGCCAGAAGCGTGCTGACGTTGTTGCCAACGAGCTCGTCAAGATGGGTGTAAACCGCGACAACATCGAGGTTGTTGCAGCCGGTGGTGTGAACACACTCTCACCTGTATCTTACAACCGTCGCGCTACTGTTGCTATCAAGTAATCGGAAGACAATTCAGAATACTTAAAAAAGACCGACCGGTGCAGGACAAACGTTCTGCACCGGTTTTTTTATGTGGGTAGGTTCTGTCGGTGGCGATTTATGCCGATTCATTATTTCGTAGTCTTTTGACCGCTTAATGGATTTTTCTTTGTAATTTTACAGCCATAAAAACTGTCCTGACAGACTCGGATTATAATCTTTACAAGCATAAGAACCAATCGGAAAGACTCATGACAATACTATTCAACCTGAACTATCACACCCGGTTCGGCGAAGAACTCATGCTGAACATACTCCCCGGCAGCACGGCCCTGTCTCCCGGCACGCACAAGATGGGTACCGTCGACGGCCGGACGTGGACCTGCGAGATGGCGGTCAAGGCTGACGCGGGCACTCATGTGGACTATTTTTACAGCGTCGGACGTTCCGGTCGCGAACAGCGCCACGAGTGGCTCGTTATTCCCCATCGGCTCGAATTGGCCGCCACGGCCGCCCGTCGTTATGTCGTCAATGACTTGTGGACCGACACGCCTGACGATGCTTACATGTACAGCTCCGCTTTCACCGACTGTGTGGCCGCCCGTGAGCGTGAGATGAGCCGTCCGGCAGACTATGGCCGCACGGTCCGCATCAAGGTGCGTGCGCCGCAGCTGGTGGCCGGCGAACGTCTCGCACTGGTCGGTGAGGGCGAGTGCTTGGGCGCATGGGAGCTCTCCCGTGCCATCCCCATGACCGAACACGGGCCCCACGAGTGGGTCGTCTCGCTTGACGGGGCGACGCTGGAGGGCCGGCAGATAGAGTTCAAGTTTGTCATCACCGGCTCCGGCGACACGCTTTGGGAGCTGGGACGCAACCGGAGGATTGCAATCCCGGCTATGGATTACGGCGATGTGGCTGTCTTCGAGCAGTCCCGTGCCGACTTCCGCCGCAGTCCGTGGCGCGGGGCGGGTACCGTCATACCGGTCTTCTCGCTGCGTTCAGAGGGCAGCTTCGGTGTCGGCGACTTCGGCGACCTGCGAATGTTTGTCGATTGGGCCGACCTCACGGGGCAGCGCATCATACAGATTTTGCCCGTCAACGACACCTGCATAACCCACACGTGGCAGGACTCTTATCCATACAACAGCATCAGCATCTACGCCTTCCATCCCCAATATATGGATTTCCGGCAGTTGCCGCCACTGAAGGACAGGGCGGCACGCGAACGCTACGAAGCTCTGCGCATCGAGCTGAACGCCCTGCCACAGATAGACTACGAGCGGGTCTATGAGGCAAAGATGAGTTATCTGCGCGAACTGTATGCCCAGGAAGGAGCTACGGTGCGCCGGCGGGCATCCTACAAGGAATTCTTTGACCGCAACCGCGACTGGCTCGTGCCATACGCCGCCTTCTGCCACTATCGTGACCAGTACGGCACGGCCGTCTTCGGAGAGTGGCCCGACCATCAGACGCTGACGGACAGGGAGCGTGAGGAGATGGCCAATCCGTTGACACGCAGCTATCGCGAAGTGGCGTTCTGGTATTATGTGCAGTATCATCTGGATGCTCAGATGCGTGCCGCACATGCTTATGCACGTTCTCGTCGCGTCATCCTGAAAGGCGACATACCCATCGGCATCAGCCGCGACGGCGTGGAAGCATGGGTCGAACCGCGCTATTTCAACCTCAACGGGCAGGCCGGAGCACCGCCCGACGCCTTCTCCGTCAACGGACAGAACTGGGGCTTCCCGACATACGATTGGGACGAGATGCTCCGCGACGGCTGTTCGTGGTGGGTAAGGCGCTTCCGCAAGATGGCGGAATACTTTGATGCTTATCGCATCGACCACGTTCTGGGCTTCTTCCGCATTTGGGAGATACCCATACATTCCGTCCACGGTCTGTTGGGGCAGTTCTCTCCGGCCCTTGCCATGACGCCGGAGGAAATCAGCGCCTACGGTCTCAACTGGCAGGAAACGTTGTTCACGCGGCCGTTCATCACCGACTGGGTGCTCGACCGCTTGTTTGCCGCCGACGCCGACTACGTCCGTGAGACGTTCCTCGACCGCCGTGACGACTATTTCTATGATTTGAAACCGGAATTTGATACGCAGCGGAAACTTGAAAAGTACTTTTCGAGTTTCGAAGAGTGTGGCGAGAGGAGTGTGGAGGGAGAATACTCTACGCCCAAAGGTAATCTCCCTCCACTTTCCTCCCTCCACACTCCTTCTTTCTCCCTCCACACTTCTCAAAAAGAATTCGTCCAAAAGCTCTACTCGCTCGTCAGCGATGTGCTCTTTGTGCGCGACCGCAAGGCGCCGGGCAAGTTTCATCCGCGCATCGGCGTGCAGACCGACTACATTTATGAAACGCTTTACGACTGCGACAAAGAGGCGTTCAACCGGCTCTATAATGACTATTTCTACCGGCGGAACAATCAGTTCTGGTATAATGAAGCGATGAAAAAACTGCCCCGTCTGACCGAGGCGACGCGCATGCTGGTGTGTGCCGAGGACCTCGGAATGGTACCGGAGTGTGTTCCTTGGGTCATGAACGGGCTGCGCATACTCAGTCTTGAGATACAGTCGATGCCAAAGGACGAGCATGTCCGTTTTGGCGTAACCGAGCGAAATCCCTATCGTTCCGTATGCACCATCTCCACCCACGACATGCCGACGCTGCGCCAATGGTGGGATGAGGACGTCAATCGCACTCAGGCATACTACAACACCGTGCTCCACCGCGCCGGCGAGGCGCCCCATCCGCAGCCGGGAGACATCGCCCGTACTGTCGTAGAGGCACATCTGGAGAGTCCGTCGATGCTCTGTCTGCTGTCGTTGCAGGATTGGCTCGCCACCGATGAGCGTCTGCGGTTGGCCAATCAGAACGCCGAGCGCATCAATATTCCGGCCAATCCGCGTCACTATTGGCGTTACCGGATGCATCTCACCATCGAACAGCTCATGCGGGCGGATGAGTTCAATGCTGTCGTCGCTGCCATGATACATCGTAGCGGACGTGCATGACAGACCGCGAGACACATATCGACCGCGTCGATCCGCCCCATTGGTATGCCGGAATGACCGAGCCTGTCGTTCAGTTGATGGTGTATGGCCGTGCCATTGGTTCGGCTGAAGTGACCATAGCGTCCTTTGAAGAAGCCGCGGAGCCTTCTTCTGATGAATGTCCGAAGGCTTCTGATGAATGTCCGAAGACATCTGATGAAAGTCTGAAGGCTTCTGATGAAAGTCCGGAGGCTTCTGATGAAAGTCCGGAGGCATCTGCCGCGACCTCTTCAAAGGACGTTTCTCATTCCGGCGTCGTGCGTATCGACCGCGTGGTACGCACCGACAGCCATCTGCCGACGGTGATGGACTTCGCCCTGTTCGACCGCCTCAACCGTGCAAAGAGTGAAGAGACGGATGCGTGGGAGCTGGGACTCAACCGCATCTACCACACTCTCGTCTACGACTATCTCTATGCCGACCCTTCGTCCGTGCTGGCGTTTCTCGACAATCACGACACCGAGCGCTTCCTCGGCAACGGTCACGACACTGCCGCCCTGCGTCAGGCGCTTGCCATACTGCTCACCATCCGCCGCACGCCGCAGCTCTATTACGGCACGGAGATACTCATGAACGGCACCAAATGGCCCGACGATGGCAATGTCCGTCGCGCCGTCGACAATCCCGCATACAACAAAGAGGCGCAAAGACATGGAGTCAGAAGTTCTCCCGCGTCTTTGCGCCTCTTTGTTTTTATCGTTTTCTTATCTCCGCTTCCTTCCTACGGTTTCCGGAAATCAATCAGCCGGAGGTCAAATATCAGCGTGCTGTAAGCCGGAATGTCTCCGCTGTCGGTACTTCCGTAACCCAACTGATACGGTATGTAGACCTCCCAATGGTCGCCCCGCCGCATGTTCTGCAGCGCCGTGGCAAATCCGTCAATGAGATTGTTGCCCGTGCTGTTGCCGATGGCAAAATCCGCCGCTCCGCTGACCAGATGGTCATATTCTCCCTCGTAAGTCCGGTCGAAGACATATCCTGCGGGGAATGACGTCGTGGGCAGCAACCGGCCGATGTAGCTCACGGTCACGGTGTCCGTGTAGAGCGGCTTCTCCGCGTCGGCATCGGGATTGCTCTCGAGCACGTGCACGATGATATAGTCCGAGTTGGGGCCTTCGCCGTCCTGCGCTTTCGACCATGTCCGGATGCGCCGCCAGTCCGTGCGTGAAGGGTCGGCGGCGAGTTTTGCCTTCACCTCGTCGCTCAGACGGTTGAAGTAGTCGTCGTTGACGGCTTGCCAGTTGGCAAACTCATCCACCGTGTTGTCGTCCTCGCTGCATGACACTGCCGTCAGGAGCGACAGCAGCATCATGGCGAGTGTCATTATCTGATGTTTCTTCATCTCTGTCATTACAGTTTTTTGAGCAGACTGGCGATGCTCACCTTGTCCTCGATGATGCCGTTGAGGTCGGCGATGTTGACACGTTCCTGCTCCATCGTGTCGCGGAAACGCAGTGTGACGCAGTTGTCCTTGAGCGTGTCGTGGTCGACGGTGACGCAGTAGGGCGTACCGATGGCGTCCTGACGGCGGTAGCGCTTGCCGATGGAGTCCTTCTCGTCATACTGGCAGTTGAAGTGGAAGCGCAGAGCGTCGACAATCTCGCGTGCCTTCTCGGGCAGTCCGTCCTTCTTCACGAGCGGCATGACGGCGAGCTTGACCGGAGCGAGGGCGGCCGGCAGACGGAGCACCGTGCGTGTCTCGCCGTTCTCGAGTTTCTCCTCGTCATACGAGTGGCACATGATGGAGAGGAACATACGGTCGACGCCGATGGATGTCTCGATGACATACGGAGTGTAGCTCTCGTTGGTCTGCGGGTCGAAGTACTTGATGCTCTTGCCGGAGAATTTCTCATGCTGGGAGAGGTCGAAGTTGGTACGGCTGTGGATGCCCTCCACCTCCTTGAATCCGAACGGCATGCGGAACTCGATGTCTGTGGCGGCATTGGCGTAGTGAGCCAGCTTGTCGTGGTCGTGGAAACGATAGTTTTCGGCACCGAAACCGAGGGCCTGATGCCATGCCATACGGGTCTGCTTCCACTTCGGGAACCAGTCGAGCTCTGTGCCGGGTTTCACGAAGAACTGCATCTCCATCTGCTCAAACTCGCGCATGCGGAAGATAAACTGGCGGGCGACAATCTCGTTGCGGAACGCCTTGCCGATCTGTGCGATACCGAACGGTATCTTCATTCGGCCCGTCTTCTGGACGTTCAGATAGTTGACAAAGATGCCCTGAGCCGTCTCCGGACGCAGATAGACCTTCATCGCGCCGTCGGCCGAGGCACCCATCTCGGTGGAGAACATGAGGTTGAACTGACGCACGTCGGTCCAATTCTTAGTACCCGAGATCGGGTCGACTATCTCTTCGTCGACGATGATCTGCTTCAGAGCCTCGAGGTCCGGGCCCTGCATGGCGGCGGCGTAGCGCTCGTGGAGGGCGTCACGCTTCTGCTTGGTCTCGAGTACGCGGGGGCTGGTGGCCAGATACTGGGCCTCGTCGAATGACTCTCCGAAGCGCTTGCGGGCCTTGGCCACTTCCTTTTCTATCTTGTCGTCATACTTGGCAATCTGATCTTCGATGAGCACATCGGCGCGGTAGCGTTTTTTTGAGTCGCGGTTGTCGATGAGCGGGTCGTTGAAAGCGTCCACGTGTCCCGATGCCTTCCAGATGGTGGGGTGCATGAAGATGGCCGAGTCGATGCCCACGATGTTTTCGTGGAGCAGTACCATGCTCTTCCACCAGTATTCCTTGATGTTGTTCTTCAGTTCCACACCGTTCTGACCGTAGTCATAGACGGCTCCCAGTCCGTCGTAGATGTCGCTGCTGGGAAAGACAAATCCGTATTCTTTGCAATGGGATACAATCTTCTTAAAAACGTCTTCTTGTGCCATAATAATCTTAAAATGAATTTCGAAATCTGACTGCAAAGATACCGCTTTTCCATGAAAGACGTGGACAAATGATGCTAAAGTTTACAAATAAGTAGATTATTAGGGGTTTCTTCGGCGCTTATCCGTGGAGAGTGGGGTGGGCGGAAGGAGAAATTGTGGCGCCAGGGGGTGGTAGGAGCGGCGGTAAACATATATTAACGGTTTGTTAACAATTCGAGAAAATATCGTACATGCGGTTCTGAATTTACGCCGTTTTTCGGAAAATATCCGGTTTTGGTCCGAAAATCGCAAATTTTTGGCGTTTTTCGCAACCCGCTGTTGTTCAGCAATATATGAATATTTGTGATTTTCCGCCGATTTTTTTGTCCTGCCGTAAGGCCCTTACGGGGTTGCAACGGGGCGCTCGTTGCATCACGACGAGCACGCCGTTGCAACACAACGAGCATGCCGTTGGAGACCAACGGGGCCCTTACGGCTCGCCACCACCCCGAGACGGGACTCCCAAAACCATGCGAAGACATCAAAAAGAGCCTCCGGCCTCTCTTTTTCGAGCATTTCCGAAATGTTAAATTCTTACCAATTTGCTTTACAAATCCACCCTCTTGCGACCATGCGGAGCAACTTGCGGGGCCGCCTCGGCTTCGTCTTCCAGTAGCCCTCTCTTTACCGATTTTCGCTCGTTTGAAGAAAAAAAACAGCAAAAACAAAAAATAATTGCCAAAACATTTGGTCGTTCCGCAAAAACTTCCTACCTTTGCAACCGCTTACGACAAGTAAGGGCGCTTAGCTCAGTTGGTTCAGAGCGTCTGCCTTACAAGCAGAGGGTCGGGGGTTCGAATCCCTCAGCGCCCACACAAGAAGGTCTCACGAAACAATCGTGAGACCTTCTTCTTTTTTGCCTTCCGGGGATGTGAAAGTAGGGTCGCAGCCTGTCGCGACCGCCTCCGTGCCAACGGTTTCAACCGCCCAAGCTTATCCGTAGGTCTGGCAAGGGCGTTATCATCACCATTGATGACATTGTTGGTCATGTGGCGGTCGCGACAGGTCGCGACCCTACTTTGTTCATTATACCTCATACGCAAATAAAGAGCGGCTACCCCATTCGGGCAGCCGCTCTTTATTAAGGTTTGTTTCGTATCTGCAATCCCAGATTGCGTCTGTCCGGCAAAACCGTTTTGCTCAGACGGCTATCTGATGTCAGAAATCCTCGTCGTCCCAGATGCTGAAATTATGGTTCTTTGAGTTGAAACGTTCTCCCGGCAATGTCGTGCCGGGGTCCACTTCCAGTTCATGAACCCCTCCTTCAGTCGATCCGGCCAGTATCCCACACTCTGTTTCGAGCTCTATAATTGTCATTTCGGGGCGGATATATATCTTTTTCATTGTCATAATTCCTTAATATTATTTGATGATGATTTTCTTTCCATTCACGATATTGATGCCTTTGTGCAGAGTCGAGAGTCGACGGCCGTTCATGTCGTAGACGCTGTCGCTTCCGGACATGCCGGTCTCTCTTATGCTGTCGATGTCTGTCGTTTCACCGCCGATGACCACTCTTATCGCTTTCGCCTCGCTGTCCGCAAGTCTCAAGTATGCAGTGTGTTTGGCGAGACTTGTGCCGGCTTCCACCTTGGCGAATACGCCTGCGTCTTTTCTCAATCCGTAGATATTGCCGTCAGACACATATCCGGCCGGAGCGGCTGTCAAGACAGTCTGTATGACAGAACCTTCTTCAGTGGCCACGGAGAATCCGACTTCACCCGAGCCTCCGATTATCACACCGGTATTTGCCGGTATCACCTTGACGTCAATGGGACGGATGATGATCTTGTCTTCCGAGATCTCCGAAGTGTAGACCGTAACACCCTGCGGAACGTTTACGGCACGGTCGGAACTGAATGTGGCAAAGCCCGACTCGGCAAACACGGTCTTAGCATATCCCGGGCAGAGGTTGTAGACCTCGCCACCGGCCTGCATCCGGAAGTATCCGGTAAACGCTTCTGTCGGGTTTTCGCCAGCCTCGTTCAAGGCATTGTCCGCTATGTAGTATTCACCTTCTTGCAGTGTCACAGGCGAATAAGTGCCGACAAACTCCACACCCAGTCTGGTGTCCATCATTTCAGCCTGAACGGGCAATACCTCGCCGGCAGTCAGGGTATAGCTGTCCTTGATATCCGAAACTCTTATCAGATAAGGCTTGTTGGCTGCCATCGCCTTTGTTTCCACGTCAAAGAACAGAGTGTTTCCCGAAAGAGTGTCAAGTGAGGCGACAAGTGTCTTCTCTCCGAAGACAGACTTTATCTCTTCCTCATTCATGCTGAAGGGCAATGTTATGCCGTTCCACTTGTCGGAAGCACCGAAATCACGTTCCAATATCACCTTATTGCCGTCCATCGCAAACTTGTTGGGAGTGGAGAAGGCGTAGCTTGCGTTCATGCGCACATCGGCCGTAGCCACATATCCGACCTCTCCGCCTTTGTTGGCGATGATATTCTCACCTGCGGCCACACCGTCCATCACGAACACGAGACAGTTGGGATTTGCTCCGGTGAATGAGCCGGTGTTTATTCCGGGCACGGTCGGTGCATTGGCACGTCCGGCCACTCTTCTTGCCGTGACATCCTGTCCCTGCGTGTTTATGATGATGCTGGTCAGATTGTCGCATCCGGAGAATGCTCCGTTGCCGATTTCCGATACGTTTGACAGTGTGATTGTCTCAAGGTTGGAACATCCGGCGAAAGCGTTCTCTCCGATGGTTGTCACCGTCTCGGGTATGTCGACATTCACAAGGTTTGTCAGTCCGGTCAGCGCGTTGTCCGGAATGGTGGTGTTTTCGATTCCGCTGAGATCGATGTTTTCCAGTCCTTCAAAGTTGTCGCGTATGGTGGCAAATGTCTCGTCGGATATTTCGCCGTCAAGTTTCACGTCCGTTATGTCCGCCACCTCGTCGGTCGCGATGGTCTTCAGGTCTTCGTTGGTGAGCGTGGCGCCATTTACGGGCACGACAGCCACATCGACAGCCACATTGGCCTGAATGTTCTCCACCGTATATATACCGCTTTCGTCAGCAGGCATCTCGTCTCCGTTTACTCTCACCTTGACGGTCAGTCTCTCGTTTTCGGGCTTGGTGACGGTAAACTTCAGCAGGTCACCCTCCTTTATGTCCTTGAGCCGATAGCCGTCGACAGCTGCCACGGTGATGTTTTCAGGTGCAGTCACTTCCGCGTCATAGAAGTATGCCACGTCAAAGCGAACGTCACTGTTGACCGTAACACTCCACATATTATAGTCTTTAGCCCAGCTGCCTCCGTCTGTCTGCGTGCCGTTCAGGTAAACCTTATATTTCTGGTTGGGCTTGATCGGATTGTTGTTATTATATATGGGGTGCACTTTGACCTTCATGGATATTTCTTTTCCCTCTTCAACCTTATCCGTATTTGTCTTTATACTGTACGGCTCCGCGCGCTCGGGGTCATAAGTGACCGTATGTGTGGGAGCAATCTCATTTATAGTCTTGAACAAATTCCAGTACGACAGTGCCTGATACTTAGACTTGCTTCCTTTCGGTATTTCCAATGTCATGTTCTTTGTCATTCCAGACATGCCGGGGAACGGGTCGCCGTTTGTGAGAGGTATCGGATTGGCAGACAAAGAGATGACTTTATTCAGTTTGGTACAGTATGTGAAAGCTGACATTCCTATGTACTCGACATTCTCCGGTATGGTTATTTCCGTCAAATTGGATACGCGGTAGAAAGCACTGGTCTCTATTCGTCTGAGCGATTTCGGCAGTATGATTTTTGTTATTTTCGACATCTTTGTTATAGAGGCAAAAGCTTGTGTAGGCAAAGAGTTCGCTTTGTCTCCGTCGCCGACAATCTCAACATCCGACAGGTCGAGCGCGGTGATATTGTCCGTGTAAGTCTTGATGACCTCAAAGTCTTTGGCGTTCATCTTGCCGACGAGACGTATGTTCGAGTTCATCGGAGCCTCGGTGATCTTCTCGGCCAGCTGTCCGGCATATATATTGTACGTCTTGTATGGCTTCTCATTCTGGTCATAAGCAGATATTGTCACATCAAGGTCTTCCTTGACATTGGGTATCTGCACCGTGGCCGACTGCTTTCCTACGATATAATCCTTGTCGTTCACTGACACTGACACAAGGTCCGTAGACAGTTTGGCATTTACGGAGAATGTGATGTCACCGCCATGCACGACTTGGGTCACGGCGTCGGTGATTATTACTTTTTCCAAATTGGACGGCATCTTTACCGTATGATAGATGACCTCGTTGCCTATTGCCGGTACGGCGGTTTTCACACTGGCGTCGGTACCTTCGACAAGGCTCCACGCCTTCATGTTCGACGATGTGGCGATACGTATCAGGTTGCCCTCGTTGACGTTTGATTCCTTGACACAGCAATTGAACGTTGCCGGCATGACACCGGTGTTGGTGTACGGGTTTGTGACAACGGGCGAAATCACTTCCTTTATCCTTCCGTCTTTGTCCGTCAGTACGGCCGCATAGGCGATGCCGCTCTTGAACGAGTCTCCGGAAGGGATGTCCAGTGCGTTTACTCGTATGGTGAAAGCCTTTCCGGGCATGACGTTGATGACATCCGTCACCATGCCGACTCCTCCTTTTGACGAAGTGATCTTCCAGGGAGACACTCCGGCGTTGGCTGCCGGCTCGGTGAAGTCAATATGTATCAGCGTATTTGCGTTTATCGTAGCCTCATACACTCCGTTCACGGCCGTAAGTTGACCGGTGTTGGCATATACCGTCATACGGTCGTCGCCATGACTGCCGTCGGTCTCTACCGTGAAACGATATTTTCCGCCGGGCGCCATCTCGGAAGAAGAGCCGTCCAGTGTGGTGATCTTCACGCCGTTGGCATCCTGCATTATCACCTTGTAGGATGTTGCCGGGGCGGCATCTTCCTCAATCACATTCTTAAAGTCTTTCCAGTTTTCTTTTGCCTGATATAAAGCCGCGCTTCCGGTAGGCACTATGAGCTGCGTACGCGGAGTGCCGGTAAACACGCACCAGTTGATGAAAGCCGGACTGCGGCGTCGCGAGATGACTTTCGACAGATTTGCACAGTTCAGGAACACATTATAGTCCCATGTCGACACTGAGGCCGGAATCTCCACCTCCCTCAATCCGGTGAGTTCAAAAGCGCGGTTGCCCAGACGTGTCACACCGGCCGGCAGCTTTATGGCTCTCAGTGTTCCGCACGCACGGAAGGCACGTGTCGGAATGGTGTTTGCAGCGTTCGTTCCGTTGGCAGTGATGCTCACACCCGACAAGTCGAGTGAGTCCACGCGCATTTTCTCACGTATGAAATCAAAGTCGCGTACATCCATAGTTCCGAACAGTGTGAGACTCTTCACCGTTCCACATTCCTCTTCGGTCAGAGCCTTCTCCAGCATACCGCTCGACACCCATACCGTCTTGCTCCGCTTCACGTCTGCGACATTCTGTACATATATGTCGAGTGTCACATTCTCAATCACGTTGGGAAGCGTATAGGTGAAGTCGCTTCCCTGAGTGAGGATATATCCGTTGGCTTTTACCGTCACCACGTCGTCCGTATTGTCGGGTATCACACGGAAAGCATATTTACGTCCTTTTATCACCCTGTCAGCCGCGCCTTCAAGTGTCGCGCCATTGACGGACGCCGGCTTGCTAACCGTGAAATAATCAATATGGTTTCCGATTGCTTCTATCGCGTTGGTCGTTAGCGAACCGCCCGTGATGGGTTTCCACTCGTTCTCTCCTGCGGCTTTTGTAGCCATGCGGAAGACGTCACCTGCCGCAACCGTTGTTCCGGCAGGAACAGTGCAGTTGAAATCGCGATAGAGCGTTCTGTCTATCTGGAAAGCAGAGAGACCGTAGTTGTATTCGGGAGATACCAATGTCTTGAACGCACCGTCAGAAGCAAACATGGCCACAGCGATTTTTCCGGAGAAATTGTCGTAAGACACATTCTTGAACGCACCGGCGCGCACAGTGAAGCTCTCTCCTGCTCCGACCGTCTCCTTGTCCGAGCTCATACCGATCTGTTTCTCGTCGCTTGTCAGCTGAATCGTAGACCAGGCGATGCTGTTCTCTGCCGGCTTGATGTTATATATTATGGTAGCTTGCTCGGAGAAGTTCCACTTGTTGCCCGACTGAGTGGTCGGTGTAAGGCTTGAGACAATAAATACGTCATTGCCGATACCGCCCCATCCCCAGTTCATTCTGAAATAAGGTTGGCTGCCGCGCATCTCATAACCGTCACAGACAAAAGCGTGGCCGACTGATATGTCCTGTCCGCTGTACAGTACAGGACGGCCGGCGTCTATCTCGCTAATGATGAGTTGCTCCCATGCTTTTTGAGACATTTCCGACTTTTTCTTGTATGATACGCCCGCGTCATATCCGAAGTAATTGACGAGAGCGGCCGGAACCCTCACCTCGCTGGCACTGCTTCCCGACATGCTGAAATTGGTCTGGATGCTCAATGCCGCATCGGCCACGAGTCTGGCGACAGCGTCTCCCTGTGTCGTGGTATAGCCGCTGCGGTAGTTGTCCGTGCGCATGTTTGTCCAGTCGTATGTATGATTGAAGTCATTGCCGTCAAGACTGCCTTTTCCTGCCGCCGGATAGTTATAGTATTGCATTATCGTTGCCATTGCGACACCCACACATCCGACAAGTTTGCGTCCGGGAATGAGATAGTTGAAAGGTTCTTCCTGACTCCATTCTGCTGTATTGCGGGACAGGACTCTGCGTCTTACGGATGAATATCCGACAGCATCGGAAGAGTTTGCTCCCGTGTTGGAGTAGTTCGCCTTGATTTGCTTTTCGTAAGAACTCAGCATCCATTTCATGGCATCCGGCATGTTATCATAGTCGAAATTGCCGCTATCGGAGAATCCTATCACGGGCACGGTCGCGTCATCGGCCGACACGATGATGTATCCATCGTTCTCACCTTTATTAAATACATAATAATAAGGTGTTGCCGTTGTCGCACAATAGGATAATTCTTTTGTTGCAACAGCTCCCGGGGCACGTCTTATGCCGCCATTTTCCATAAATCTCAATGCGGTTTCTTTCGCTTGAGAAATACTTATTTTCTTTGCGCTCACAGGCTGCGAAGAAAACAGTGCCAAAAAGGCAAAGCCAGCAAAAACTTTTCTAAACATTTTCGTCCTTATTTAATTCATTTCTTAAATTTTGGGCGCAAAATTATATAAAAAGAATATTCCGCAAAAAAATAGACCGATATATTAAAATCTTTTGAACATTTAATCGAAAAACCTCTGCATGCGAAATATTCCTCAACTAAAATTTATATTCTTTTTTTTAAATCTCCTTAAACTGACCTTTGTACGTATGCAAAAAGTCGCACCGGGCTGAAGTCTATCCGCTGAGCCGAAGTTTATCCGGTGAGCCTCCATTCTGTTGTCTCCTATGATTGCTTGGGTTGATAAAGAGAAACAGCTCGCTGATCTTCAGCGAGCTGTTTCTCTTTTTGCGGAGAGAGAGGGATTCGAACCCCCGGTACCTCTCGGTACGGTAGTTTTCAAGACTACTGTAATCGACCACTCTACCATCTCTCCTTGCTTGGAAAGGACGCGGAACGTCGTCTTAAAAGCGTGTGCAAAGGTAGCTGTTTTTCTTGAAACGTGCAAATTTTTGAACGTTTTTTTGCTGCAAATAGCGCAAAATAGTAACTTTGCAGCATGATTTACCCACAGAATTTTGAACAGAAGATAGGTTTTGATGAGATAAAGACATTGCTCCGTCAGCGTTGTTTGAGCACGCTCGGCAAGGAGCAGGTGGACGAAATCAGCTTTTCCTCCGATGCTGATGTGGTCAACGAACAGCTCCGTCAGGTGACAGAGTTTCGTCGTTTGCGCGAAGAGACGGACAGTTTCCCATTGCAATACTTCTTTGATGTGCGTGAGTCCGTGGCCCGGTTGAGGCTTGAGGGCACTCACATGGACGAGTCGGAGCTGTTTGATCTGCGCCGTTCGATGGAGACGATCTGCACCATCGTGAAGTTGATGGCGTGTGAGGAAGAAGGTGGAGAGATTTTTGAGGAGGGTGGAGTGAGGAGCGAGGAGGGAGAAATGTCTCGTGGCGCGAAGGGACGTGACACGGGAAAAGACATTTATCCCTCCTCGCTCCTCACTCCACCCTCCTCAAAAGACATTTCTCCCTCCTCACTCCTCCCTCCTCCCTCCTCGAAAACCTCCCACACTTACCCCGCTCTCTATCGTCTGACGGAAGGGGTGATGACCTTTCCCGAACTGATTCGCGGCATCGACAGGATATTGGACAAGTACGGTCGGATGCGTGACGACGCTTCACCGGCACTTGCCGAGGTGCGTCGCGAGCTCTCGAGGACCGAGGGCAGCATCTCGCGTACATTATATAGTATATTGCGTTCGGCCCAGAGCGACGGTCTCGTGGAGAAAGACGTGACCCCGACACTGCGTGACGGTCGCCTCGTCATTCCGGTGGCACCGGCGTTGAAGCGGAAGATTCGCGGCATCGTGCATGACGAGTCGGCCACGGGAAAGACCGTGTTCATAGAGCCGGCGGAGGTCGTCGAGGCCAACAACCGCATCCGTGAGCTGGAGGCCGAAGAGCGTCGTGAGGTCATCCGCATACTCACCGACTTCGCCCGGACGGTGCGGCCGCATGTCCGTGAGATATTGGACTCCTATCGTTTTCTCGCCCAAGTCGACCTTATCAATGCCAAGTTGGCGCTGGCCGAAGCCACACGTGCCGTCGAACCCACAGTTGCCGACTATCCGCACATCGACTGGATAGCGGCCGTCCACCCGCTGTTGCGCCTCTCGCTGGACAAGCAGGGCAAGTCGGTCGTGCCGTTGGACATCACGCTGACCCGCGAAAAGCGCATCCTCATCATCTCCGGACCCAACGCCGGAGGCAAGTCCGTGTGTCTGAAGACAGTCGGACTGTTGCAGTATATGCTCCAGTGCGGACTGCCGATACCGGTCGGCGACCGTTCGCGGACAGGTCTGTTCGAGCATATCATGATTGACATCGGTGACGAACAGAGCATCGAGAACGACCTGAGTACATACTCCAGCCATCTGACCAACATGAAGCAGATGATGCGTCAGGCTAACGGCCGCACGCTGCTGCTGATCGACGAGTTCGGCGGCGGCACCGAACCGCAGATCGGCGGAGCCATTGCCGAGTCGGTGCTGAAGCAGTTTTGCCGCCGCGAGGCGTTCGGCGTGATAACGACCCACTATCAGAACCTGAAGCATTTCGCCGACAGCCACGACGGCGTCGTCAACGGAGCGATGCTCTACGACCGTCACGAGATGCGCGCCCTGTTCCAGCTGGCCATCGGTCAGCCCGGTTCGTCGTTTGCCATCGAGATAGCCCGAAAGACCGGAATACCCGAGGATGTGATACGCGACGCCTCCGAGATTGTCGGTTCGGAGTATATCCAGAGCGACAAATATCTGCAGGACATCGTCCGTGACAAGCGCTATTGGGAAGGGAAACGGCAGACAATCCACCAGCATGAGAAGTCTCTGGAACAGAAGATAGCGCGCTATGAAGCCGAAATCAAGGAACTCGAACAGAGCCGCAAGGACATCATACGCCGTGCCAAGGAACAGGCCGAGGAACTGCTCCGCGAGAGCAACCGCCGCATCGAGAACACCATTCGTGAGATTCGCGAGAGTCAGGCCGAGCGGGAAGAGACCAAGCGCATACGCGAGGAGCTCAATGCGTTCAAGGCGGAGGTCAGCGAGATTGACGCCAAGGCCGACGACGAGATGATTTCGCGCAAGATGAAGCAGATTCAGGAGCGTCGCGAGCGGCAGAAGAAGAGAAAGGCCGAGAAGGCGGAGAAGAAGACGGCCGCCGGCGGCAGTAGCGCCGTTCTTGCGGATACAGGAGCCAAGGAAAAGACCGCGCAGCGGCTGGCGGCGGGTGACACCGTGCGCATCAAGGGCCTCACGTCCGTCGGAAGGATAGAGTCGTTGGGTGGCAGCATGGCCACGGTCATCTTCGGTGACATGCGCACAAAGATGCGGGTCGACCGTTTGGAACGTGCCGAAATGCCGAAGCGAGAGGAGCCGAAGACATACGCCTCCGTCGGCCGGCAGCCCCGCGAGACCATAGACAACCGCAAGCTGAACTTCAAGCAGGACCTCGACGTCCGCGGCATGCGCGGTGACGAAGCCATCAGTGCCGTCACCTATTTCATCGACGACGCCATCCTCGTCGGCATGGCCCGCGTGCGCATACTCCACGGCACGGGCACGGGCGTCCTCCGCCAGCTCATCCGTCAGTATCTCGCGACCATTCCCAACGTGACCCACTATCGCGACGAGCACGTCCAGTTCGGCGGTGCGGGTATCACCGTTGTTGATCTTGAATAGTCTGGCCGGCGCCGACCTCCCTTACGACCGGCAGCCCGAACAGTCCCCGGTCGAGCTGCAGTTCGGTCGTGGCGCCTTGGCGTGTGCGGTTGTAGACGCTGCGCGTCACGGGGATGTCTTTTCTCATGCCGTTCTTGAAGACGACACCTATGTAGTATTCATATCTCACGCCCGTTTTCCGGTAGCGGTGGCGTCCCACGCGCTGTGTCTTGTCGCGTTCGACGATTTCCTTCTTCTCTACAACGACCGTTTCCGAATAGCCGGCACGACCGTCGGCCGTCACGTCGTTGTCCCTGACGGGCAGCCAGTAGTTGCCGAGGAGAAAGACGCCTACGGCCACGGCACCGACGGCATAGACATGAAACAGCCCGTTGAGTGTCCTGTCGTCCGTCGTCGTCAGCCACCGCCATCGCGTCATCTTCGTCATTCCGGTCACCGCAATGGCAACAGCTCCGACGACGACCGGCTTCCACCATTCGACGACTGTCTTTTCAAAAACGATGTAGGCCATGACATACAGCACGAGGAACGCCGTGGCGACGATACATCTGAGGATTGCGGATAAGTTTCTTTTGTTCATATCCTGCAAAGCTACAAAAATATTTTCTTATATTGCTGTCCGGTAAAACAGATTTCCGTACGGCATGCTCAATCTGCTGTAGGGACATAGTCTTGTCTTTGTCCGCAAATAACATATTGATATCCAATCTTTTTCTTGCGGACAAAGACAAGACAATGTCCCTACAACAGATTGGGCTTTTCAGATGTATGGTAGGAGGTAAGCCCCTTTTTTGGCAA